>NZ_BAAGYK010000045.1:0-50708 GCF_054779355.1 Azotobacter armeniacus | reverse complement strand
ATTGCAACCTGCCGCTGACCGGCGTCGGGGTGGTCGACCGCATCATCACCGACCTGGCAGTGCTCGATGTCACCGAACAGGGCCTGAAGCTGGTGGAACTGGCCGACGGCGTGACTTTCGAGGCGCTGCTGGAAGCCACCGGCTGCCCGATCCAGCGCTGAGGGGCAGTGAAATGACTGCAGCGTACCTGTCTGGTTCCCTTCGGCATGGGGCTAGCCGATCCCACCCCATGCCCCTTGCGCGGCTGCCTACGGGCACCGCGCCTTTTTATTCAGAAACACCTCACGCAGGAGGTCGTTATCGCAACAGCAGCCCGCACCGCCATCGGCTGCTTCCAGGGTGCGCTGGCCGGCCCGCCGTCGGCCACATCCTTGCCCCTGCCACAGGAGATGATCCGCCGCGATGCCGGAAAGAGCCTGGCGGCCCTGTGCGTCGCCGACGCCCCGGGGGTAGCCTTGGCGGTAGAGCACACCGAACCCGCTGCGGCGGAACCTGGCCGATCACAACAACAAAGAGGGATCTTTCCATGCGTACCCTGACCACCCTGCTCGGCAACAGCCAGAAACTCGACGGCGGAGCCATGTTCGGCAACGCCCCTCGCGCCCTGTGGGAGCGCTGGATGCCGGCCGACGCCCTGCACCGCATCGACCTCGGCTGCCGCGCCCTGCTGGTGCGCGAGGACAGGCGCAACATCCTGGTGGAAGCCGGCATCGGCGCCTTCTTCAGCCCCGAGCTGAAGGAGCGCTATGGCGTGCAGGAAAGCCGCCACGTGCTGCTCGACAACCTCGAGGCGAAGGGCCTGTCCGACGCCGACATCGACGTGGTGGTGCTCACCCACCTGCACTTCGACCACGCCGGCGGCCTGCTCGCCCCCTGGGCCGAAGGCCAGTCGCCGCGCCTGCTCTTCCCCAACGCGCGCTTCATCACTGGCCGCCGCCAGTGGCAGCGCGCCCTCCAGCCCCACGCCCGCGACCGCGCCTCCTACATCCCCGAACTACTGGAGCTGCTGGAAGCCAGCGGCCGCCTGGAACTGCTCGACGACGGCCAGAGCTCGGCGATCCTCGGCCCGGACTGGCGCTTCCACGTCAGCGACGGCCACACCCCTGGCCAGCTGCTGCCCGAGGTGGCGATGCCCGGCGGCCCAGTGCTCTTCGCCGGCGATCTGGTCCCCGGCGCGCCCTGGGTGCACCTGCCGATAACCATGGGCTACGACCGCTTCCCCGAAGGCCTGATCGAGGAAAAGACCGCGCTGCTGGAAGACCTGCTGACCCGAAACGGCCGCCTGGTCTTCACTCACGACCCCAGGATCGCCATGGGCCGCCTGACCCGCGACGCCAAGGGCCGCTTCGGTCTGAGCGAAAGCTGCGGCGAGGCGGTGGGGCTGACGAGGTGAGTCGACACTGCTGTAGGAGCAAATTTATTTGCGATGGCTGCAACGCCAAGTCGCAGATGAAGCTGCTCCTACAGCCCAGCCAACTAGCCACCCTCCTGCCGGCGCTGCAATTCCCGCCGCACCATGCTGGCGAACTGCGGCGGACTCAAGGCATACGGCTCCCCCGCCACCCAGCTCAGCCAGCGCCCGCCGAGGCGCTCGCGCTCGGCCAGGAGCCGCTCGGCCTCCGCCACCGCGCACGCCTGGTGGGTACTGTGGTAGTCGGCGCGGGAGGTCTTGTCGTGGTCGTGCATGGATTCTTCCGAAAAATCGACGGCTCGCGGCAGCCGCTCAGAACAGCGCCTCGTCATCGCGGACCAGCACGCAGCGTCGGCCCTGCTCGTCCTCGCTGCAGTCGTACACGTAGAACATCACCACCTCGCCCGTTTCCAGCGTGGCCGCCAGGTAGTCGCCGGGCTCGGCCGCGAAGAAGCCGCGCGACGCCGGCGCGGCCTCGCACTCGACGAAGGCGGTGACGAACAGCGTCGGATCGGTCTCATCAAAGTAGTCGGCGCGCATCTGCTCGTCCCACTCCTCCGGCGCCTGGAACGGCCCGGTGAACAGGATCTTGGCATCGCCCAGGTCCTCCTCTTCGGCCTCCGGGTCGCGCTCATCCGGCCGGTAGACCGTGCAGTCCTGCGCCTCGGCGCTTTGCAGGATCGCCAGCCGCGCCGGGCCCAGCCCGGCGGCCTGGCACATCTGCGTCCATACCGCGTCCGTCTGATCGCTCTGTTTCATGGGTATCTCCGTTGTCGTGAGGCTGCCGGCCGTTCGGCCCGGGGTCCGTATTGTCCCGCATTCGGGAAGGATGGATCAGCCCCGGCATCGCTCCGCAACCGCAGCCGGGTGAGCAGCGAGCCCGCACCACGGATACACTGGCGCCCCCCACAGACAACGGGGAGATCGATCACCGGGAGAGCGACCGCATGTTCACCATATTCCAAGGGCTTTTGGGGCTGGCCGTCATGATTCTGCTGGCCTGGATAATCAGCGAACGACGCTCGCTGGTGCGTCCCAGAGTGATCGTTGCCGGGCTCTTGTGCCAGTTCGGACTGGCGGCCGTGTTACTGAAGTTTCCCGGTGCCAGCCAGTTGTTCGAGCCCCTGACCGCTCTGGTGCAGGCCCTGCAACAGGCCACCGCAGCCGGCAGCGCCTTTGTCTTCGGTTTCATCGGTGGCGGCGTGACGCCTTATACCGTCACCAGCCCGCCCAACGGTTTTGTCCTGGCGTTCCAGGCCCTGCCGCTGGTACTGGTGATCAGCGCCCTGTCGGCGCTGCTGTTTCACTGGCGAATCCTGCCGCTGGTCGTCAGGGGACTCTCCTGGCTGCTGCAGAAGGCCTTCGGCATCAGCGGGGCCGTGGGATTCGTCAGTGCCGCCAATGTCTTCGTGGGCATGACCGAAGCCCCCTTGCTGATCCGCCCCTACCTGTCGGGCATGTCGCGCAGCGAACTGTTCGCCGTCATGGTCACCGGCATGGCCACCATTGCCGGAACCGTGATGGTGCTTTACGCCACCTTTCTGGAGGGCACCATTCCCGATCCGGTCCGGCATCTGCTGATCGCTTCGCTGATCAGCGCGCCAGCGGCCCTGCTGATCGCCCATGTGATGATTCCTCCCGAGCAGGGCTCGGCAGAACGGCAGGCATCCCCTTTACCGCCTGCGGAACAGATCCGTTACCAGAGCGCCATGGATGCTGTGACCCGGGGCACCCTGGATGGCCTGCAGCTCTGGCTCAACATCATCGCCATGCTGCTGGTGCTGGTCGCTCTGGTGCATCTGGTCAACCTGGGGCTGGCCCGGCTGCCGGAAGTCGATGGAGCGCCGCTGACGCTGGAGCGCCTGCTCGGCTGGGTAATGGCCCCCATCGTCTGGTTGACCGGCATTTCCTGGGCCGAGTCCATGACCGCCGGGGCACTGATGGGCGTCAAGACGGTATTGAACGAGTTCATCGCCTACCTTCAGCTCGCCGGCTTGCCGGAAGGCGCGCTGAGCGAACGCAGCCGTCTGATCATGACCTATTCGCTGTGCGGATTTTCCAACATCGGCAGCCTGGGCATTCTGATCGGCGGCCTGGGTGCGCTGGCGCCGGAACGACGCGGCGAAATCGTGGCACTCGGGCTGCGCGCCCTCTACGCCGGAACACTGGTAACCCTGATGACGGGGGCGGTGGTTGGCTTGATTCTGTGACGGTCCCCTGAAAACGACTGGTCGATGTCGGCACAGCAGCCACCGTCACCGACACGGAATAGCTTCCAGCTGACAGGCTGCCTGCAGATCAGACAGCCGAACGCATGACCAGAATGTTTTGAGGTTTCAATCCACGCGCCCGCGTGGGGCGCGACTTTTTTCGTCGATTACCTCCCGAATTCTGGAGGCGTTTCAATCCGCGCGCCCGCGTGGGGCGCGACAGCGCCGACGCCAACACGCTTGACGACTACGAGGTTTCAATCCGCGCGCCCGCGTGGGGCGCGACCAACGGTAAGGATTATGTGTTCGCCGCCCGCTACCTGTTTCAATCCGCGCGCCCGCGTGGGGCGCGACCTCCGACCGCGCAGTAGCTCAGGTAGCCGCTGTTGTTTCAATCCGCGCGCCCGCGTGGGGCGCGACATTCGACCCTTCGCAGCCTGATCGTTGAGCGCTGGTTTCAATCCGCGCGCCCGCGTGGGGCGCGACCGCTTCCGCCGCGGCCTGGATGCCAGGACTATCCCGTTTCAATCCGCGCGCCCGCGTGGGGCGCGACGGCATCCGTTCCCAGGAAAGCCTGGACCGCTGGCGTTTCAATCCGCGCGCCCGCGTGGGGCGCGACCGCCCATGGTAGTTCCATCGGTGTTCTGGAACGTGTTTCAATCCGCGCGCCCGCGTGGGGCGCGACGAGGGTGCCGGGGCGCTCAATGTCCGGCGTGGTGGCGTTTCAATCCGCGCGCCCGCGTGGGGCGCGACTACGCATGGACTACGCCGACGACATCGACAGCAGTGTTTCAATCCGCGCGCCCGCGTGGGGCGCGACGCGCGTTCATGGCGAACTATTCGACGACTACAGCGTTTCAATCCGCGCGCCCGCGTGGGGCGCGACGATCCTGAAGGAGAGAAAGACCGGCGGCGACTACAAGGTTTCAATCCGCGCGCCCGCGTGGGGCGCGACGCTCCACGACTGGCGCAGCTGGCCGAGGCGATCGGCGTAGTTTCAATCCGCGCGCCCGCGTGGGGCGCGACACGGCCCCCGTTAGTCGGTAGCCGCGCCGATGGCGTTTCAATCCGCGCGCCCGCGTGGGGCGCGACAACTTCGGAGGCCAGACGCCAGGCCAGGGCCGAGACGTTTCAATCCGCGCGCCCGCGTGGGGCGCGACCCAGTGCCAAGGCTGCCGGGAGTACCGGTATTCCGTTTCAATCCGCGCGCCCGCGTGGGGCGCGACGATGGCGGCTGTCCGAGTCGGCTATTCAGATCAGGTTTCAATCCGCGCGCCCGCGTGGGGCGCGACCTCCTGCGCGGGTCACTGCGATGTCCTGGAACGCGTTTCAATCCGCGCGCCCGCGTGGGGCGCGACCGGCAGCGTTGGCGGCGGTCACGCTGACCAGGAACATGTTTCAATCCGCGCGCCCGCGTGGGGCGCGACCGCCGGCGCTGCAGAGCGGCATATGGCTGAGCTGTTTCAATCCGCGCGCCCGCGTGGGGCGCGACTGCCGCCGCCAGCAGCGTCCGCGCCGCCGCGGTGTTTCAATCCGCGCGCCCGCGTGGGGCGCGACTCTTCAAATAGGTGACGTTTTCTATCGATACAGGGTTTCAATCCGCGCGCCCGCGTGGGGCGCGACCACTTATCTGGATTGATCCGCCGGCTTGTCGCGGTTTCAATCCGCGCGCCCGCGTGGGGCGCGACCCCGTTCCGGGCGAAGACTGCTAGGTCCCGCGCAGTTTCAATCCGCGCGCCCGCGTGGGGCGCGACCGGCGATGGCCTGGATCAGGAGGCGGTAGGCGACGTTTCAATCCGCGCGCCCGCGTGGGGCGCGACGTGATGGTGGCGTCCGACACCAAAGGGCCGGAAATGGTTTCAATCCGCGCGCCCGCGTGGGGCGCGACGCGGGAGTTGCTGGAGCAGATACGCATGGAGCTTGTTTCAATCCGCGCGCCCGCGTGGGGCGCGACCCGCAGCATTGGCTCGACTCGGAGCAGACCGCAGTTTCAATCCGCGCGCCCGCGTGGGGCGCGACGCCCACAACCAGCGCGACCAGCTCGCCCTGGAGAAGTTTCAATCCGCGCGCCCGCGTGGGGCGCGACGATCTATCTCGAACAGCTCGACCCGTACATCGGTGTTTCAATCCGCGCGCCCACGTGGGGCGCGACCGAGCCCCGCCGGTCAACGCCCAGATGGCGTCAAGGTTTCAATCCGCGCGCCCGCGTGGGGCGCGACCGACGATCTCGACGTGGCGCAGCGCAACCGACAGGTTTCAATCCGCGCGCCCGCGTGGGGCGCGACTTCAAGAACACAGTGAACATGGCCGAGATGATGGGTTTCAATCCGCGCGCCCGCGTGGGGCGCGACGAGCTGATCGCCTGCTTCGTCCAACCCAAAGCAGACGTTTCAATCCGCGCGCCCGCGTGGGGCGCGACAGATCGCGGGCTATCCAGCGCCCGCCGCTCGGCCAGTTTCAATCCGCGCGCCCGCGTGGGGCGCGACGGCCAGGTTGGCTACGGCATCGCCGCTTGGAGTGGTTTCAATCCGCGCGCCCGCGTGGGGCGCGACGAGGCGGACAGGCAGCGGCTTGCCCGAGCCTTTGAGTTTCAATCCGCGCGCCCGCGTGGGGCGCGACCCAAAGCCGCAGGCAAGCGCGCCCGGCTGGGCGAGGTTTCAATCCGCGCGCCCGCGTGGGGCGCGACATCGCATCACGCAGCCCGACGTCGGCTCTGTCGTGTTTCAATCCGCGCGCCCGCGTGGGGCGCGACCATGACTCGTCGTCTTCCTCAAGACAGGGCAGAAGTTTCAATCCGCGCGCCCGCGTGGGGCGCGACCGCCGGCGCTGCAGAGCGGCATATGGCTGAGCTGTTTCAATCCGCGCGCCCGCGTGGGGCGCGACTTCGCAGCAACGGCATCCGCCACACGATCAAAGCGTTTCAATCCGCGCGCCCGCGTGGGGCGCGACCTGCGAGCCGAGGTCGAGGCGCTGCGCGAGGATGCGGTTTCAATCCGCGCGCCCGCGTGGGGCGCGACCATCTACCACGGTTCCAACAAAGCCCGCGCCTATGTTTCAATCCGCGCGCCCGCGTGGGGCGCGACATTGACCTGCTGGTAGCCCTGCAAGGCCTTGTCGAGTTTCAATCCGCGCGCCCGCGTGGGGCGCGACGAGCCGCTCGGCTCGCGCCTCCTCGTCCCGCTCGTTTCAATCCGCGCGCCCGCGTGGGGCGCGACTCGCCCAGCTCGACAGGCTCTACCGCCACCAACAGTTTCAATCCGCGCGCCCGCGTGGGGCGCGACTGCAGGCCGAAGCGAGCAAGCAAAGGGGTAAGCAGTTTCAATCCGCGCGCCCGCGTGGGGCGCGACGCGCCCAATATTCCGAATCGAGGCATCACCATGGTTTCAATCCGCGCGCCCGCGTGGGGCGCGACCGTCCGTGCCAGCTCATCGGGCGTGAAGCACTCGTTTCAATCCGCGCGCCCGCGTGGGGCGCGACGCGTGGTCGGCGGCCTAGGTAGCGACGAGACGGCGTTTCAATCCGCGCGCCCGCGTGGGGCGCGACATCTGCGGCGCCTATGGCGTCCAGGCGGCTCATTTGTTTCAATCCGCGCGCCCGCGTGGGGCGCGACCATCGACGGCGAGCAGCACTACTGCATTGTGATGTTTCAATCCGCGCGCCCGCGTGGGGCGCGACGCCATCGAGGCGGAAATCGCCCGAGTGATCGCGGCGTTTCAATCCGCGCGCCCGCGTGGGGCGCGACAAGTATGACCGCTGAACGCCCCCTGATCGCCATGGTTTCAATCCGCGCGCCCGCGTGGGGCGCGACCCCATCCTTATAACCCAGCGTCTCGCTTGAGCGAAACACCAGAGTTTCGCGAACCCTGGCGATCGGTACACAGGGAATGGCTATCAAGGCTCAAGGCCTTATAGAAAACCAATAAATTCAATATGTTAAAGAGCCGCGAACCTGCCGGGGTTTGGCCGGTCGCTTGGGGTTCGCACTCGGGCTAGAGGATCAACGGGCCGTTCAGGTCCAGTACGGCCTTTGCGCCGATATGCTCGACCTTGCTTTGCCAATTCCTGCCCAGATAGTAGAAGCGCAGGCTGTCCTGTTCCGGGTCGATCAGGTCGCAGAGCCGCTGCTTGAGAAACGTCCACTGGGCGGCATCCACTTCGATCTCGAACACGGAATACTGGACCCGCTGCCCGTAATCCCGGCAGGCCTTCGCCAGCCGGCGAAGACGCCGGGAACCGCCGGCCTCCGTGGTGCTGACGTCATAGCTGACCAGAATCATCATGGCTCGACCTCACTTCCACAGGAACGGCGGGTAGGCATCCAGGTCACCGCGCAGATGGCGGGCCAGCAGTTGCGCCTGGATGGCCAGGAATAGTCCAAGAGGCGCCTTTTCTTCGAGGAAGGCATGCTGCAGTTCCTCTCGCTTGCGTTCCTGATAGGCGACCAGCACGGTCTTGCGCGCCTCGTCGCGCAGAAAGACTGCGCCATTGTCCATCTGCCGAAAATCCCGTCCGTCGAGCTGCTTGCGGTTCAGCAGGGAAAGTGCCAGGCGATCCGCCAGCACCGGACGGAACTCTTCGACCAGATCCAGCGCCAGGCTGGGCCGTCCCGGTCGGTCCCGATGGAGGAAACCCACGGCAGGATCAAGCCCAACGCTTTCCAATGCCGAACGACAGTCGTGGGTCAGCAGGGTGTAGAGAAACGACAGCAAGGCATTGACCGCATCCAGCGGCGGGCGCCGGCTGCGTCCGGAGAAGCACAACGCCGGATCGCTCGCCCGGATCAGATGGTCGAACACACCGAAGTAGGCCTGCGCGGCCTCGCCCTCCAGACCGCGCTGCACATTGGTATCCGGCTCGCTCGGGAGTTTGCCGGCGATCCGCTTCAGGCGCTTGCAGGCATGCTCGATCGCATTGGCGGCTTCATCCGTGAACTTGTCGCGGTGATCGCGCAGCGCGCGCCCCAGCACCGCACGCTGGTTATACAGCTTGCCGGCCAGCAGGTTGCGGACGATGTCGGCACAGCCCTTGGGGTCATCGCTGCGGCGGTACTGCTCGCGACGCAACAGCACATTGCCGGAAACCGGCCCTTCCACCCGGGCGAGAAACTTGCCGTTCGGGGTCAGGTAGCAGACGCTGATGCCCTGCTCCGAGCAATACCCCAGCAACGGCGGGGAAACCAGTACGCGGCCGATGCAGACCAGGCTCTCGAGCATATGCGCCGGCAGCCGCCCTTTGATCTCGCCCTCCACTTCCATGACGATGTTGGCGCCATCTTTTCTGAGCCAGGCGCCTTCGGTGGTGACGTATAGGGTGTTGAGTTGACGACGCATGTTTCACTCCTTGAGTTGTCTGGCCAGCCAGGCATTGACCGAGCCTTTGCGGCTCAGCAGGCGGGGCTGGCAGAGCTCGATCAATGAGCAGGCATCGCAGCGGGCCGCCTGATACTCCGCCGTTGGCGTGCGACGCGAGTCGATCAGCGCGCGGGTCGCCTCGATGGTTTCCAGTGTCAGGGTCCGTAGCGCCTGATCGAAAGGCACGCTCTTGCGCCGCCGAGTCTTGCCGTAGAACAGGGCGCCCTCGCTCACCGGCCGCCCCAGCATCTTCTCCAGACACAGCCCCTGGGCGCACAGCTGAACCTCGTCGGCCCGGTGTTTCTTGGGCCGACCGCGCTTGTACTCCACCGGCAGGATGCGCTCGCCCCTCTCGCCCTCGTGGAACTCCACCACGTCGGCGACACCCGCGATGCCGAGCCCCTGGCTGACCAGCGGCATGGCGGTGGCGGTGCGCACGCCATGCCGCTGCTCGGTTTGCGGCTGGTCGGCCCGCTCGTGCAACAGGCGCCCTTCGGCGGTATGCCGATTCTCCGCCCAAAGTCGCTCGACATGGATCAAGGCGCACTGCCGGGGGCAATAGATGTAGTGCTGCAGAGCGGACAGCGGGATCAGGTCGTCTTCGTCCATGACTGCCCAGCCCCGTCAGATCAGCTCGCGCACGCTGACGCCCTGCGGCAGGCGCTCGGCATCCACCGAGACCCGGTAGTCGTCGAAGCTGCGAGCCGGGGTGTCGGCCTCGCCCTGTACGCGCTCTACCTTCACGCTGTCGAACAGTAGATGGGCCGGCGCGTTGCCCATGGGGTTCTCATGCTTGAACACGATTAGCCTGCGCGCGGCCATTTCGCCGCGGGCGGCCGAGCGATCGTGCTCGAACATGTTGATCAGGCTGCGCCAGAGCAGCTCGAGGTCGGCCTCGGAGAAGCCGGTACGCTCGGCCAGCTTGGCCGAGATGAAGCCATGGGCGCGATAGAGTCCGTAGGGAATGATGTGCTTGCGGCCCATGGTGCGGTTGTCGCCGCTTTGCTCGTCCGCCTCTTTCTGGGTGGTTACCGCCATGCGGGTGATGGAAATCTCCATCGGCACCACCGGATCGATCGAGGAGGCGAAGGCCATCTGGATCGGTCCGCGCACTTGTCCACAGTTGACGCCGGTCGTCATTACCGCGCCGAAGGTGCGCACGTCGAAGAAATTGGCGCACATCCAGTCGGTCAGCTCCTTGGCCTTGGCCGCATCCTTGGGCAGCTTCTTGTAGCCGTCCTTGGCATCCGGCTCGATGCCCCTGGCCTTCCACGCCAGCTCGTGCTGGTTGTTCAAGACGGCCTTCTCCTGCATGTAGATGGCGTAACCGGGCGCGCCTTCCTGCTCAAGGCTGACGTAGTTGCGGATCTTGCGCTTCAGGCAGACGTCGGTGACCAGGCCCTGGTTGGTTTCCGGGTCGAGGCGTGGCAGGTTGCCGGCATCCGGATCGCCATTGGGATTGCCGTTGGTGACATCGAAGAGGTAGACGAACTCGTAACGGTTGGCGATGGCGCTCATGCTTCTGCTCCTTGCTCGGTATCGGCTTCCGCCTTGTCAACTGCGGGATTGCGGGTGAAACGGGCCTGGGACTGGTGGTAATAGCCGATGGCGAAGCGGCCCTGATCCTCGAGGCGCAGGCTGCGCGGGAACTGGCTGGCCAGCCCGTCGACGATCTCGCCGATCTCGCGCTCAATGGTGTGGGCCAGACCGGGCTTTTCCTTGCGCAGCTTGGCCAGATGGTTCTGGGTGTTGCGCAGCAGCACCGGGAAGATGGTGGCGGGCGTCGCCGACGCCGCACCGTAGTAGCGGTCGCGGATGCTGGCGTTGACCGTACCCAGCGCATTGCGCTGGGCATCCTCCAGTACGGCGAACAGCCGGCCCAGGCGATAGCCGGGATTGCCGGCTTCCTTGTCGAGACTCACAGGTATCTCCTCATCGATTCCCTTGACGTCCTGGCGCAGATCGCGCGTCAGAACGGCCTTGCACAGCGCCACGCGCACCCCGGAGATGTCCCCGTCGGCGCGCAGGCGCATGATCACGTTGCTCAGCAGACTGCGTGGATAGCGGCTGCCGGTCAGGATGGCCCGGGTCATTTCCCCGGCCAGTTGCGGCGGAATGTCCTCGGCCTTGGCCCTGCCGTCGCGGCTGGGCGCGGTGGCGTAGAGCAGGCGCCAGATAGCCGGCTCGGCTTTCCAGGGCAACGGCTCGATATGCAGGTCCCGATAGTGCTCGGCCAGCCGCCGGGCAAAGAAGTCCAGGCTGCCGGTCTGCCAGAAGCGGATCGACAGGCGCGAGGCATTCGGCGCCAGGCCCAGGACGAACAGCCGGGTCGCCCCGTCCAGCCGGGGGTCCAGCTCCCGCAGAGGGCGACCTGCGGCCACGGCTTCCAGCACCGAGCGCAGCTTGGCGGCCTCGCCGGCGTCGTCGGCGGGCGGATCGAGCAGCTCGGCGAACAGCAGCTCGGCCTGCTCGCTCGCCTCGGCTGTTTCGGC
The DNA here is from genome assembly GCF_054779355.1 of Azotobacter armeniacus. Lineage (NCBI taxonomy): Bacteria > Pseudomonadati > Pseudomonadota > Gammaproteobacteria > Pseudomonadales > Pseudomonadaceae > Azotobacter > Azotobacter armeniacus. The sequence goes on along the minus strand of NZ_BAAGYK010000045.1, from coordinate 39,244 downwards.
TAGCGCCCAGAACACCACGCTGGCATCGCCGATCTGCAGGCGCTGGCGGTTGTGTTCGTCGCGACGCAACAGATGGTTGAGGACGGTGGTGTAGGCGAAGGCGGCAGCCTCGGAGACCGGGGCGTTCTCGCCCTGGCTCTTGCCGTAAGAACCGAAGGACTCCAGGTTGAAGGAAACGATGGAAGCGCCTGCAGTCTGCGCCCCGTTCACCCCCTTGATCGCCGGATGCAGGCGCGCCAGGGGCTGAACCTCACCTGTCACCAAACAAGCGCCTTCTTTTGTCTCGCCTTCAGCTTGCATTTTGGTCCATAACTTTTGCGCGGCAGGGCGATCATGTAGATAACCCAACTCGCCATCCAAGCGGAAAGCAAAATTGGCATCTAGCATTTCTTGAGTGAAGGGTGGGGAATAGAAGCGCTCCGGCATCCACTTATCAAGAAATGCCAAGAACGCCATGAGCCCTACATCGTCTAAACCGTTCAGAACCTGACGATGGAATACCTTGAATGCTTCGTGTGGTTTTGGACTCAGAGCGATACTTTCTTTGCCTTCTCGGGCGACGCCAAGGGCATAACTCGATTTATCCCAAAGAAAAAAAGGCTTAGGAGTTGTACCAGGTCTTTTGAAAGATGCCGGGACAGCCATAGACTTGGCGACTGGCTTTTTCCCATTCGTATCCAAATTTGGCTGTATATCAACGACATCGCCATTTGGAGACAGCAATAAGATGTAGCTGATCTTTTCCTGGCTGTACCCTAGCGGTGAAATGCCTTCCGCACCACGCTCCGCCAGGCGCCAATAGTACTCGTTGAGCGCCGCGAGGATCATGCCCTAACCTCCCCCGCCCCGAACGGCGGCACCTCGATCAGGCCATCGCTCATCAGCGCCCGGAAGAAATGTGGCGTCATGCCATTGGCGAAATCGATGTCGTGCAGCATCCAGCCCAGATCGCGCTCGCCCTTGAGCGCTTCGTCGACAGACGGCTCTTCGGCATCGGCTTCCAGCAGTTGGAAGCTGGCGGGAAATTCGCGAACACCGAGGCAAGGCGCATGAAAATACTGCCCCCTACGCGCCCGCCGGTTGAAGATGTCCAGGTGCTTGCCCTCGGAGTCGCTGGCATCGGCCTGGACAGTCAGCTCGAAGTGCGCCTCGATGACATAGGCCACGTCGCGCAGGATGGTCGCCGCCCGCTGCTGGCGGTCCTCGTCGACGAAGGCGACCAGCCCGTCCGTGCGCCCGGCCTTCATCGCCTTGCCGATGCTGGCCGTCGACAGTTTGCCGCCGACCTCGTTGCGCCGAAGCGACTCGAAGCGGATCGGCTTGAGTACCCGAATGCGGTCCACCACCCAGCGGATCGAGGGTTTCCAGTGGATGGCTTCGAGAATGCCGCGTGCGGCGGATGGCGTGATCACATCGTAGGAAACGCGCTCGACCTTCATTTCCGGCCTGGTGAAGCAGGCGCGCTCGCCCCAGACCAGCAGTCGAATTCCGTAGCTCATATTATCCATCCTTGCTTAAACCGCGCCCCGGATAACCAGGGCGAAGCTATTGCCATTAAGTAAAAATTACTTGTTTCAACCCGCGTTTCTGCTTAGCCAAACGCACAGCCCAGCAAAGGAGGTGCCGCCAAACAGAACGACAAACCAGCTCAAACGTAAGCCCCGACCGCGCAAATCAAAATCCAAACGACCATTCTGCAATTTGCACAGAAAGGTCCACTTAGAGCTTTGGGGTGATTCCTGCACAGCACACGCTCCCGCTTCAGTTGGCGGGAGAAAAATACCCCTGACAAAAACAGCATTCATGTAATTTTTACTTCATTCACCAGAGCAGTTTCTCGCTGTCGATGAATGCCGGATTGTCCCAGTGCAGGCCGAAGCGGGGGTGATACAGGTCAGGGTTGACCAGTGCCATGAACTGCTGGCCGTAACGCTCCTCGGCGACCGCCTGGATGGCACCGACCTGCTGCAGCTCGGCGAAGGCCTGGCGCGGCACCTGCACCAGATAGGGCTGCAGGCGCCGGGCGATGCCCGCACAGCCCTCGGCGAACTCCAGCTCGCGCAGGGCTGATTGCGCCTCTTCGTCGAAGGGAACGATCACCGGCATCTGCGTGCTGTCGATCATGCGGAACTGGCTTGCCAGCGTCTCGTAGGGCAAGCCGTCCAGCTTGCCGTTCTCGATCATTCCCAGCAGGTTGTGTGCATCCAGCTCCTCCGGGCCCTTCTGCCAGTACAACAGACTGAAATAACGTCGGATGGCAGCCAGGCCCAGCGGGTCGGCGCCATGCTGGCGCAGCACTTCCCGCGCAGCCTGGGCAAACTGCTTGAGCTCGGGCGGCGGCGCCCAGTCTGGATTCCCGGTGGCGAAGATCGACACTTCGCTGTCCTCCGGGGAACGCCTGCCTTCCCGGTTGCAACGCCCGGCCGCCTGGGCGATGGAGTCTAGCCCGGCCTCGGCGCGCAGCACGGCGGGGAAATCGACATCGACTCCGGCCTCGATCAGAGAGGTGGCGACCAGACGACAGGGCTTACCCTCGTCGAGCCGCCGGCGAATTTCGGCCAACACAGCGCTTCGATGCTTGGCACACATCAAGGTGGTCAGGTGGCGTGCGCCCGGGCTGTCGGCGATGGACTCGTACAGCGCCCGGGCATGCCGGCGGTTGTTGACGATGCACAGTACCTGCTCGCGCTCGATCAGCTGCGCCGACAAGGCCTCGTCGCTCAGGCTCCCCATGTGGTGCACCCGGACGCGCTTGAGGGATTCGAACAGGCGGGCAGGCTCGGGGGCCAGTTCGCGAACCTCCCGCAGACCGCCGACGAAATCCGGCGCCTCCAGGGCTGGTTGCGTGGCCGTGCACAGGACGACGCTGGCCTTGTAATTCAGCGCCAGTTCGTCGATGGCCGCCACGCAGGGCCGCAACAGCTTGAGCGGCAGTGTCTGCGCCTCGTCCAGTATCACCACGCTGCCCGTAATATTGTGCAGCTTGCGGCAGGCGGATGGCCGGGCGGCGAATAGGCTTTCGAAGAACTGCACCGAGGTGGTCACCACGATAGGCACATCCCAGTTCTCCATGGCCAGCCGGATCTTCTCACGGGATTGGAGGCTCCGACTCCCGTCATCGGCGAATGCGCTGTGGTGCTCTAGCACAGCCTCGCCCAGATCGCCCAGGGCACGGCGAAAAACGGCCGCATTCTGTTCGACGATGCTGGTAAAGGGGATGACGTAGACGATCCGCCGCAAGCCGTGGGCAATGGCGTGATCGAGGGCGAACGCCAGGGAGGCCAGGGTCTTGCCGCCGCCGGTGGGGACGGTCAGCGAGAACAGGCCGGGCGTCAGCGCCGCACGGTTGCGCACCTCGGTCAGAATTTCACCACGTAGGCAGTTGACCGCGGAGTCCGCCTTAAAGCCTGCGAGATAGGCATCCAGGCGCTCGCGAAGCTCCGCCAGGCTGGGCTGCGGCCCGCTGCGCAGGGCCTTGCGCTTCTCGACCCGATTGTAAAACGCCTCGGTATCGAGAAAGTCGGCGTCCACCAGGCAGGAAAAGATCATTCGTCCGAGAAAGGCCAGCTGGAACTGACCACGCTCCTTGCAGGCCCGGAAACCGACTGGCGGAACGAGGGATTTTTCCGCCGGCAGATCCAGCTCATTGCGCCAGTCCGGGAACAGATCTGGCAAATCCGCACACAATCGGTCGCTCAGTGCCGAACGCTCGCCCGGATCGCGCCCATTGGCCAGACCGGCGTGGTGGCCGGCGATGCCATAAGCCAGCAGCTTGCCGAGCGGGCCATAACGCTCGCAGGCAATCCGCGCGCCCCAGGTGGAGTGATCGACCCGCCCGTAGTCGCCGTTGAGTCTCCTCTGGAACTCGTCGGTATATTTGCCCAGATCGTGCAGAAGCCCTGCGGTTCTGGCCAAGGCTTCGGCAGAGAAGAAACCGGCGCTTTGTGCGGCCAGCCTGCCGACAGAAGTGAGATGCTCGTCCAGACGCTGCCAATCGGAACGATCGAGTGAACCCGTTGAGTGGGCATAAAACCTGGGCATGCAAACTCCTGTCGAAATGCAGTGTCCATTGCCAGAGCACTGTCCCATCTCCATTAATATCATTTAGACAGCATCACAACCAGCAGAGTCAGGCCGAAGAGGATTGACGCCCTCGCCCGTCTAAGGGCATTTCCACTGCGCTCATTCAGGCGTCGAACCAGAGTGAGTCGCTTTGGTGAACAGCGGCAGCGACCGAGGGCAACGGGCGCCGATGGTCGAGCAGTTGCGGGCGCGTTATGCGCAAACCCCACGAGAGATGCTGGTCGATGGTGGCTTTGCCAAGCGCGAGGCCATCGAACAACTGGCCGCGAGCACCACGGTGTACGCGCCGGTGCAACAGCCCAAGGACAGCGCGCGCGACCCGCATGAGCCGCTGCCTGGCGACAGCGGATGGGTACCGAGGAGGCCAAGACCATCTACAAGGAGCGTGCGGCCACCGCTGAATGTGTCAACGCCATCGCCCGCATTGCAGCGCTTCGGCGTGCGAGGCCTCGACAAGGCCCGCAGCGTGCTGTTGTGGTATGCACTGGCCCACAACCTGATGCGGATGGTCGAGCTGGCGCCAGGTTTGGTAGGGGGACTGAGCTAAAAGCGCCGCAAGGGGCTGTGACAAACTCGCCCCTACGGCTATGCCTGCGCCCGGCATGACGCGGGGCGGCCGAATAATGCAATTTGCCGTTCTGCGCTCGAATCCCGAATGGCGCAGGCAATGGCGAAACTGCCTCCTCTACTCATGAAATTATCGAAAATTTCACAGCCTCTCAGTATCTGACCGTTCGTCGCAAAATTCACCGACAAGGGAAAACAATACTATTCTTTAATACTTCATTATCAAGAAACAAGCATAATCGGCAAAACCATTTAAATAACATACTGTGGAGATAACAAAAAATGAATGGGCTTGCGCGCTGCGCCTATCGGCGCTTGGAGTTGGCACATGTTTATCGCGATACAGCCAACTCGCTACGTGACGAAGACGTCAATAGTGCTACAGCGAAGTTTTTCAAAAATAAAGCCTACTACGAAAAAGTCCGTGCTAACGCTTTCCTCGAAACGCTAGTAGAGGAGTCTGTATTAAAAAAATCAATTGGATCCTAACAATCCTCCAATAGTCAACTAGCTAAAATGTTCTAAATTAATTAGCCTCATCTTGTCTGCTCGAGAGCCTCAGCCACTTCGAAAACGGCATGCTGGGCGGGAACAAATGGAATTGTCCCCGCCCCACCTTGTGCAGGCATTTAAAACCCCGGCACTAAACCGGGGTCTTCCATGAGCAAAATTAGTTTACAGCTTGTCTCTCAAGGTGTCTCTTATGCCCAGAATTTCATAATGCATCTGCTCGGCGTTACCCATGTCAATCAGCTTTTTGTCTGCTAGCGCGGCGACGTAGCCATAAAGCCAAAGGACAGAATCCCGATGCATTTTCCGGAGAAGGACGAGCCGATCCTCTTCGGCAATCCTCATCCTTTCCCAATCCGGTTCTGAGGTGCTTTGCAGGCTGCGAAGGCGCATACCAAAGCTTATAGAGCGGGCAGCGAGGTCTTGAAGCGTCATTGCTCCTTTCTCCTTTCTCTTTTCTCCTTTACTCCTTTACTCCTTTACTCCTTTTCAATTCGCTAGACATGCAGCGAAACGTCTTACAAAAGGGTAGGCGACGATTCGGGAGCGGCAGTGATGAATATAGTAGCGAAGTGATGAGTGGTAGGCATGTATAGTAAAAATGCCACAATTTGGTGCTGCTCAGAGCAGGCGTTTTGGTCCCACTGAGATCATAGGGCCTGAACTTGACTGATCCTCAGAAATTTTCCCGAAAAATCAATGTGATAGGACTTGAAGATGCCTGCGTGGGCGGGCAGGTTGATTGTCGCCAAACTGACCGATGACCCCGTACCCATGCAGACCCTCCAACTCTTGCACACCGCGTTCGCCAATTGAGCCCATCCATGGCCTCGCGATGTCGGGTGCAGAAGCCGTGGGTGGCCTTGTTGCCCTCGATGCGCAGGGTGTGAAACAGGTTGCGAATGCTCTGCCGTCGAGCTGGATCTCACCGCTGAGGCGGTGCAGCAGATCGGCCTGGCTGGTGCTGGGCGCGTACAGGCCAGGCCCCAAGCCAGCGCCTCACCGAGCTGGCGCAGCTTGATCAGCGTGGTGCTGGGGTCGCCGGCGAACGCCTGCTCTGCGCTGCTGGCGAGTTGGAGAAAGACCGGGTAGCGTTACATCCTGGCGAACGATAAGCCGCACCACGACAACGCTCATGCGCCCAAGGGCGACGGCGATCATTAGCCAGCAGGAAGCCGAGTCGAGCGGATCGCCGAGGAGGTGCCGCCTCCGTTCTCCCCGAAGCAGTCGCCGTGCTGAAACCGAGTTTCAGCCAGCCTAGTGCAGCTTCAACCAACATCCTGTTCAAATGGCGGGGCTGCTTGCAGGGCCTGCCGCTCCTGGGCACTCAAAGGGCGAACGAATAAAGGTGCTTTCATGGGTTACATGTATCGCCCGATGCCTACTTTCCACAACTACACCTACGAAACTGCACTAAGTACACGAACGAAATTTTCCCGGATTTTCTGCTGCTCCGAACCAGGCCAGCCCCTGTATTTCAGAGGCTTGCGCGGGCAATGCAGGGGAAAAATATCGGATTTTCTTCTTCGAGCACTTAGCCTGACGGGGCGAAAAGCGGACTATCCGCCCGCCTGGCGCTGACCTATCCAAAGTGGATAAATGCCCGGGAGGGCTTGATTTGGAGGAGCTGGACTACTGACGGCTATGTGAGTCACTGACATTGCCCGATGCTGCTGCCCTGATCGTTGGCGATAGGCCATCATCGGTTCTCGATAAGAACATAACGGATGGCGTTTACCTTGCGGCCGATTCATTCGGCGATCATCCATCCAGCAAGGACCCACATTTTCAAGCCGCTTTGTCTGCGCTTATCTCGGCACTCAAAAGCGGTAGATTGAAGCCTGATGAATCACCGATTTTTTCGGGGGAAAATAATAGGCTATGTCTGAGTTAGCTGTTGTATGGCAGAGCTCCCCAGCGATTCCCTCAGGCAAATCAATGGATCGAGCTGCGTCTTGTAGCGCTCGAGCATGCGGCGCCAACCCAGATAATGGGCCAGGTACTGGGTGGCCACACCATGAAAGGGGATCATCCAGCGCTTCAGCCGGCTGTCGCAGGCATTCACGTTCTGAATGTGGAAGGGCCCGTCGACCCTGCGCTTCTGGCTCGAATTGACCGGTTGGTGGGCGATGCCTTGCGCCTTGGCAAAGCGGGAATAAACGGCAGCACTGTCGGTGCAAAGAATCGCATCGGCATCGATCAGAGGCCGTAGCCGCTCCCCGACATGCAGCGCATTGAGCTTCTCCAACTGAAAGTCGGCCTGTTGGCCGCTGCGATCCCGCACCACCCGGACAGGAATCTGCTCGGCGGACAAACCACGTCGCTTCGCGCTTCCTCCGCGTTTGCGAGGCGGGCGCGGCAAGTCTCGTCGTCCCTTGAACGACTCCAGGCAGAAGGTCTCGTCGGCCTCGACGATGCCGGATTCATGCTGGGCCTGATGGTCGGCAATCCGAGACAGGAACCGGTGTCGCCACAGGAAGGCCGTGTTCTTGCTGACACCGCAGTGTTTCGCCGCCCTGCGTACGGTCAGGCTCTGGGTCAGCGCCTCGGCATAGGCTTGCCAGGGATGACGCTTTCGCAGTCGTGCCATCGGTGTGCCGGTCAGCGGGTTGCTGGTTTTACTGCAGGACTGGCAGCGATACCGCGGCAGACCGCCACTGGAACCCCACGGTCGTAACTCACCGGAGCGGCAATGGGCAGCGACTTGGCGTAGTGATCATGTCCTGTGGAAGGGGGCCTGGTGCCGACAGGCATGCCTTCAACTGCTCACGCTGCTCCGGGGTGAGACTGGAAAGCTGAGCGATCCAGTGGTTGAACTGACTCGCTTTCATGATCCACCTCCCACATGTGGAGACGTCATGACCAGCTTAGCCTGTTGCAACAGCTAACTCAGACATAGCCTTTCTCTTTGGCTTTCTTGTTCTTTTGTATGGACGGTCGTCGCACAACTTCAATGGAGCCAGCTTTCTGGTCACCGCCATCGAAAAAATGGTGGCCAATACCCTTGCGCTCCATCAGAGGCAGAAAGCGCTTCATGCGCTCCTCGGTGATTTCACCGCTTGCCTGAAAGCATTTGACGTCAGGCGGCAGATCATCTCCTTCCGTATCGTCTACGTCATAAACCAAAGCCACCGGCCCGAAGGGCCACAAGATCAGCAGAGGGCGGGTATCTCGTTTCGGCCGGCGGTTGAAGCGCTCTCTCCAATCGAATGCCGAAGCGGCGTAGCTCAGACCAGGCTTCTGGATTTGCAACAACATCGCATTGAGCGGCGCGAAGTTCCTGAGCTTTACGACAAAGCCCAGTAACTGCCGATAGTCCTTACTGCCGTGATAGAGGCGTGAATCCTCCAGCAGTTGATCCAGCAGCGAACGTGCCGCCTCGGTTTCGAACAGATCCGCTTGGTATGTCGACATTCCTTGCTGTATCTCCCTGAAGTACAACCTTATGCGCTGCTTGATCAGGCGCTCCACCCGACAGCTATAACCAATCAAGACATCAAACTGCCTGCTCCTCCATGGTCGTCAGCATCTTGTAAATCACCATGGCGAACGCCCGGCTCTTCGCCTCGTTGTCCAGCACCTCCAGCGACAGTTTCTCGTGGTCGGTCATGGCGTCCAGCACGGTATCCAGCACCCGCTTGGGCAACAGGCCGTGCATCACCTGATCGGCCGGCTGGCTGTTGACCTGGGCCATCACGTCTTCCTGGCGGCGGATGCGCTGGGCGATGCCAGTGAGGAAATGCAACTGGTCCTCGTCGCTGGTTTCCGCGCCGAAGATGCCGTTCAGCGCCTCGATGATTTCCGACAGGCGCTTCTTCTGCGGATCGTGGGCCTTGCCGGTGCCGACCGCGCTGGCAGGCTCCAGGCCATACTCACCCTCCTCCTCGCTCAGGCGCAGCTTATGCTCGGCGCGCTTGGTCAGGCGGTAGTGGGTCAGTTGCAGCTCGGAAACGTCGATATCGTCCTCCTGCAGGCGGTCGATGCGCAGCAGCGGGTGCAGGTGCTTGGCGTAGACGCACAGCTGCTCCAGCTCGCGGTCCTCGTAGGGCACGATCTGCGAGAGGAACTCGTACAGACGCACGAAGCTCTGCAGGTTCTTCCTGAACAGGTCGAGCTGGTCGACCTGCTCGCCGGCCTCCTTGAGCGCGTGCTCGGCCTTTTTCAAACCGGCGCCGTCGCCATTGGCTTCGGCGGTGCGCTTGAAGTCCCTGGCCTGCCGGCGCGCTTCCCCGGCGAGCTGGTAGCGCCTGGCGAAGCGCTCCCTGGCCGGCTGGCAGTAGTAGCTGAGCTTGCTGGCCGCGGCCTTGGGATCGAAGAAGGCCAGGGCGAACGCCTCGACTTCCTGCCAGTGGTAAATGCCCTCGGCATCCAGCCTCTTCTGCAGGTCGTAGATGATCTGCGGATCGGTCACGTCGGTCAGCTCGGCCCTGCTGTAGTACGGCAGGAAGGCGTCGAGGATGTCCTGCGGCTCGTTGAAGAAATCAAGGATGAAGGTCTGCTTGCCGGGGAAGGTGCGGTTCAGGCGCGACAGGGTCTGCACGCAGTCCACGCCCTGCAGCTTCTTGTCCACGTACATGGCGCACAGCTTGGGCTGATCGAAGCCGGTCTGGTACTTGTTGGCGGCGATCATCACGTTGAAGTCCGGGCTGTCCAGCGCCTCCGCCAGGTCGCGGCCATTGACGCCGGCATTCAGCAGGCTGCTGCTTTCGGTCACTTCCTCGGGGATCACCTCATCGGGTAGCACGCTGCCGGAGAAGGCCACCAGCGGGTGCACGTCAGCATAGCCCTGCTGCCTGACGTATTCCTTGACCGCCAGCTGGTAGCGCACCGCTTCCTGGCGGCTGCTGGTCACCACCATGGCCTTGGCCTGGCCGTCCAGCAGGTGGCGGATGTGCTCGCGGAAGTGCTCGACAATCACCTCGACCTTCTGGCCGATGTTGTAGGGATGCAGGCGTACCCAGCGGGCCAGCTTGCTGCGCGCCTTCTTCGAGTCGACTTCCTCGTCGCCGCCGTCAGGGTGGGCGATCTTCCAGGCGGCGCCATAGGTGGTGTAGTTCTGCAGCACATCGAGGATGAAACCCTCCTCGATGGCCTGGCGCATCGAGTACAGATGGAAGGCTTCGGGCTTGTTGTCCTTGCCCGGCGACAGCGCCGGGTTGGCGGGGCGGCCGAACAGCTCCAGGGTCTTGGCCTTGGGCGTGGCGGTGAAGGCATAGTAGCTGATTCGCTCATTCGGCCGGCGCGCCGCCACGGCGGCATCCAGCAGCTCTTCGGCGCTGACTTCCTCTCCTTCCGGCAGGTCGCTGCCGAGAATCGCCTTGAGCTTGCCGGCCGACGAGCCGGTCTGCGAGGAATGCGCCTCGTCGGCGATCACCGCATAGCGCCCGGACGCCAGCCTGGGGTACTTGTCCAGCGCCTCGAACAGCGCCGGGAAGGTCTGGATGGTGACGATGATGATCCGCGTCTGCTCGGCCAGCGCCTCGGCGAGCTGCTCGGACTTGCTCTGGTTGCCGATGTCGCGGCTGATCGGCCGCACCACGCCCTGGGCGTGCTCGAACTGGTAGATGGTGTTCTGCAACTGGCTGTCCAGCACGGTGCGGTCGGTGACCACGATCACCGAGCTGAACAGCTTCTGGCCCTCGCCGTCGTACAGCGAGGCGAGCTGGTGGGCGCTCCAGGCGATCGAGTTGGACTTGCCGGAGCCGGCGCTGTGCTGGATCAGGTAGCGCCGGCCGGCGCCCTCCTGCCTGGTGGCCTCGATCAGCTTGTTGACCACTTCCCACTGGTGAAAGCGCGGGAAGATCATGCTTTCCCGGGTGGTCAGCGTGCCGTCGAAACCTTCCGAGGTTTTCCTCTCCAGGTGCAGGAAGCGGCCCAGCACCCTGAGCCAGGCATCCGGCTGGAACAACCGCTGCCACAGGTAGCCGGTGGCGTACTGGCTGTCGTCCTCCGGCAGCGGGTTGCCGGCACCGCCCTCCTCGCTGCCCATGTTGAACGGCAGGAAGAAGGTGTCCTTGCCGGCCAGCTTCGTGGTCATCGCCACTTCCTGCTGGCTGACGGCGAAATGCACCAGCGCGCCGCGCTTGAAGGTCAACAGCGGCTCGGGCTTGCGGGTCAGCGGGTCCTTGACCGGGCGGTCGTGGCGGTACTGGCGCTTGGCGTTCTCGACCGACTGCTTGAACTCGCTTTTCAGCTCCAGCGTCGCGGTGGGAATGCCGTTGACGAACAGCACCAGGTCGAGGCGCGGGTTATAGCTTTGCGAGGAGCTGCCGCCCTCGCGCAAATGCGCCGAATAGGACACCTCCGGCACCACCCGCAGGCGGTTGCACTGGTAACGGCGCAGGGTGTCCGGGTTCATGCCATGGTCGGGCTGGAAGCTGCACAGCTCGACCTTCACCCCCGGCAGCTTGAAGCCGTGGCGCAGCGCATCCAGGGTGCCGTCCTGCTCCAGCGCGCGCACCACCTTCTGCACCAGCACGGTTTCCGGGTCGTTGGGATTAGCCTTGGCGAACTTGTCCCAGCGCTCCGGCCAGGCTTCCTTGAAGTACGCCAGCAGGTCTTCGGTATACAGCGCCGTGCGCCGGTCGTAGCCGCTGGCTGGCCCGGTCAGCCAGCCCTGGGCGGTCATGGCGGTGATGATGTCCTGCTGAAACTGTGATTCCCGGCTGTCGGCCATTCCCGCTCTTCCCCCTTCGAGTAAAACGACGGCTACCCCGGCGTTGGCCCGGAATACCCGCTCGACGCTTCATGTCGTGCCGATTATGCGCTCTCGTCACCGAGTAATAGCAAAGTGACAGCACTGACCTGCTGATCTTGCCAGGCACCGTAGCTCTGGCCCGTCGCCTCGACCTTCCATTGCTCGCGTCCGTTGGCGCTGCGCCCGGATACCACGGCGGCGGCCGCACTGGGGCTGGTAAAGGCGTAATCGCTCGCAAAGCAACGCAACCCCTCCTCCTTCAGCACCAGGACACCATCGTCGCAGAGCTGCTGGTAGAGGCTCTGGTAACCGCCCTCGATGCCTTTCCATTCCCCGCGCGCCAGCGATCCCGCGAGGACGAAGAACTCTCCGTCGATCTCCTGTCCGTACGCCTTGACGCCGAAACGCGGCACTTCGGCGACGAAGCGGGAGGATTTCGACGTCTCGGCAGTCGGCATATCGGGCTGTCGCGTCGAAGGCGACGGACGCTCGCGCAGGAAATCGAACCCCAGCACCGGCAGGACGGTTCGAATCTGCTCCAGGAAGAAGGCCATGTCCGCCCGGTCCGACTCGGGCAGATTGATGTAGTCGTGGGCGGTGCCGTTGACCAGCTTGCAGCGGCCGGCCTCGGTGGCGTGCCTGATCAGCAGGCTCTCCAGGTACTTCACATGGGCCTTGGTGAGGTTCTGGTCCTTGCTGGTGACCAGGCAGACCCGCTCCCAGAAATCCTTGCCGCCGACTCCGCCCTGGTTCTCCGGGCGGTTGTGCTGCTTGAGGCGGTTGGCCACATCGTCGGTTTCCCCGATGTAGACCAGGGGGCGAAGGCTGTTCTCCGGGTCCGGCCCCACCAGAAAATAGACGCCCGTGCGGCTGCATTCGGGACGCTGGACCAGTTCCGAGAGCCTGCTGCGCGGGCCGGTCAGCACATGGCCGGTCCAGTTCATGATCTCGGCGGTCAGCAACCCGTTGGGCGAACCGTCGACCAGAAACAGGCGGATGCTGCGGCCCTGGTTCATGCCACTGCCTCACTTCCTGCCTTCTGCTGTGACGAAGCGGACGAGGCCGGGGCTTGCCAGTTGCGCACGTCGATCTTGCCGGTGACGGCGGCGGAGATCAGGGCGGAGCGGCGCTCTTGGAGAAGGGTTACATTTTCTTGGACAGAGGAAATTAGCCTATCAATAAATGACGACTTCGAACTGACGAACCGGCAAATGTCTTTCTGCTCATTAATCGAAGGGAGCGGAAGTGGATAAGCCCGTATATCACTGCAAGTAATAGCCGCCTTGGTGCTACCCCAATCTGCTGACTCGTGGCGTATTCTCAAGTAATTTGCACTCAACCAGTCGTGAAGGTATTTCGGAGACAAGCCAGCATCCCTGGGCTGGATAAAAGCAACATGCTGATTGATCGTCACTTCAATTTCAGTAATCGTCACCATGCCACGGGTTTTACCTTCACCCGTGATCGCCATCAAAACACTGCCTGGTTTAACAACTGGAAGCGCACATTCTTTTAGCGCCTTGCTTGTAACGAATTGGTCTGCCTCAAGAACTCTTTCCAAATTTACTTTTGAGCTGTTGAGCCAAGGGTAATTTCCATCATCCCAATATGAGTGATTGTCTCTCGATGGGGTGCAGCCATTGCCGACCAAGCATTGCCACCCTATCCGGGTCATCTCCCAATGCGCAGGCACCTCCCCCAGCCAATCCACCCCCGAATCCTTCATCGGCACCGTCGGGTCGAGGCCTTTGGTCACGGCATGGGAGATCACCGCCTGGCGCTTTTCCTTGAGCAGCTCGATCAGCCGCTGCTGCTCCTCGATCAGTGCGTCGATGCGGGCGGTTTCGTGGTCGAGGAAGCGGGCGATTTGGGTTTGCTCGGCTCGCCGTGGGAAGCAGAATCGCTCTTGCAGATAGGCCTCAGAGTCAAGATTCTGGATGCCTGTGGTCTGCTTGATCGCAGGGTAATTAACCTTCCCTTGATAAAGACTATCGAAGGCGTAGCAGAGAAAGCCGCTATCGAATTCCGTCAGCGGGCGCATCCGCGCAACAAAGTTTGAGGTTATAGCCTGAAACTCATGTTCAAACAGAACGACACAACCAACCAGTGTCTTTTCACCACCACCGGATTTCTCGATCAGCAAGTCCCCAGGCTCAAGAAGTCGTGAAGCACGTTCCTTCTGCGTAATGCTGCGATAGGTAAGCTTATCGAGCCCGACTCGGGATGTGCCACGATCAAAATCCGCAACCCGAATGACCGCTATATCATGCTCTCCGTCTGGTTCATCACCCCAAAGGCCGTTGGCACAACCATCCACCGAGCGTTTCAGAGAAAAAACCACCCAATGCTCCGGCACCTCCCCCAACCACTCCACCCCGGAATCCTTGTACGCCGGGTACGGCTTGAACTGGCTCATGGCTCCTCTCCTTGCGCCGTATTCAGGGCATAGAACTCGTGCAGCTTGGCCTGCAGCAGCGCCTTGTCCGGCAGGCGGGTCTGGTATTCGGCGATCAGCGCCGGCGACAGGCTGCGGTTGAGGGCGAACAGTTCCAGCGCGGCGGAGTGAGTTTGTGCCACCAGCGGTGTCACTTTTGCCGGGTTGAGCACACTGCACTCTTCCGGGTGTTTGCTCGGACCGAGGGGCGCGTGATGGGGCCGGAGAAATTGTTTCGGCAGTGATGAGACTATTTCCTCTGAGCCTGTCAATTGTGTCGGCAGTGCTGACATTTTCTCGTCCGCGTCCGGTAATTGTCGCGCCAGTGGTGAGACTCTCTCCTCGCCACGGCATTCGCAGAACCCACTCATGCCGACAGCGCCTCGATCATCCGCTTGATACGCTCGGTGCAGGCCTTGAGATCGCGGTCGATCTCTTCCAGCGGGCGCGGCGGCTGGAACACGTAGAAGTGGCGATTGAAGGGGATTTCGAAGCCGACGATGCCGACCTCGCCGTCCTGTTCGTCGCGCTTGTTTTCGTCGATCCAGGCATCCGGCACGTGGGGTTTCACCTCGCGCTCGAAGTAGGCGTACACCGACTCGCCGAGCGGCACGTTCTCGTAATCGCGCAGGCCGCTGTCCGGCTCCGGCTGGCCCTTGGTCATGCAGATATCGGCCTCGGGGTCGCGCTCGCCGAGGGCGTTGAGTACGGCCCTCTGCTCCACCGCGCTGAGGCTGATGCCGTGTGCGGTCAGGGATTTCTTCAGCAGCTTGGCGAACTGCTCGCGATTGCGCTGGACAATGCCGGCATCCATCGCCTGCAGCGCGGCGGCGAGGTTCTGGCGGGCGGCGCTGTCGAGCTTCTGGATAGCCTTTTCCTCCAGCACCCGCTCGATGTGTTCGGGGGTAGTCTGGAAGGCCAGGCGCAGCGGACGCTCGACGGTGACGCGCCGGTAGCCGAAGGCCTCGACCGGGAAGATCTGGCTCTGCGGGGTTGCCTCGAAGCGGCCATACAGGCGCACCAGCTCCTCGATCTGCTCGTCGGTGATGAATTGGCGCTTGCTGCCCAGCGACTTGCGCATCTTGCTGAAGTGCTGGGTGCCGTCGATCAGCTGAACCTTGCCCTTGCGCTCGGCGGGCTTGTGGTTGGATAGCAGCCAGACATAGGTGGCGATGCCGGTGTTGTAGAACATGTCGGTGGGCAGCGCGACGATGGCCTCGACCAGATCGTTCTGCAGCAGATAGCGGCGGATCTCCGACTCGCCGCTGCCGGCGCCGCCGGTGAACAGCGGCGAGCCGTTGAGGATGATGCCGATCCGCGAGCCGCCGTCGCGCGGGTCGCGCATCTTGCTGACCAGGTGCAGCAGGAACAGCAGCGAACCATCGGACACCCGCGGCAGTCCGGGGCCGAAGCGGCCGTCGAAGCCCTTCTTGGCGTGCTCGTCGGTGATTTGCTTCTGGACCTTCTTCCACTCCACGCCGAACGGCGGGTTGCTGAGCATGAAGTCGAATTTGCTGTCGGCCAGCTGGTCGTCGGACAGGGTGTTGCCGAGCTTGACGTTGCCGACCTCCTGGCCCTTGATCAGCATGTCGGCCTTGCAGATGGCGAAGGACTCGGGGTTGAGCTCCTGGCCGTGCAGGGAGACGGTGACCTTCTCGCTGATCGACTGGATGTACTCGTCGCCCTCGGACAGGAAGCCGCCCGTTCCGGCGGTCGGGTCGTAGATGGTGACGATGCTGTTGGGCTTGAGCTTGGCGTCCTGGCCGGTGATCACCAGCGAGGTGGTCAGGTGCACGATGTCGCGCGGGGTGAAGTGCTCCCCGGCGGTTTCGTTGGAGCTTTCCGCGAACTTGCGGATCAGCTCCTCGAAGATGATCCCCATGCCGAAGTTGCTGATCCGCTCCGGGCTCAGGTCGGTGGCGGCAAAGCGCTGCACCACCTGGTAGAGCAGGTCGGCGGAAGCCAGCTGCTGCACGAAGTCCTCGAAGTGGAAATGCTCGAAGATCTCGCGGGCGTCCCTGCTGAACGACTGCACATAGCTCATCAGGTCGGCGGCGGTCTGCTGGTCGGACAGCGTTGCCAATGACAGCTTCGAGGCGTTGAAGAACTGCTGCCCGGCGGCGGCGCGCAGCAACAACCTCTCGCGCACCAGATCAGGCCGCCCTTCCTGGGCACAGGACTCACTGATCACCGCCTCCCTGGTCGGCGCCAACACGCATTCCATGCGCCGCAGCAGGGTGAATGGCAGGATGATGCGGCCGTACTGCGACTGCTTGAAGTCACCGCGCAGCAGGTCGGCAATCGACCAGAGGAAGGCGGCAGTCTGGGAGTGGTTCTCCGTATTCACGAAACAGATCCTTGGCGGGAAAAAGCAGAGGTGCAAGCCTACCCGTTGAGACTGAGACTCGAACAGCCTTGCTCTGGCAGGTCGCTATCAAAGGCGCTGGCTTCGGCGGGCACAACATGAGCTGGGGCAGAAGATCACGATAAGAAACGTAACCCCGGCGTAACCCCAGCTAAAAAACGAAAAAGGCCCGCATCGCTGCGAGCCTTGATTTCATTGGTGCGGTGAAAGGAATCGAACACCACCAGCACAGGCCGCATAAATACTAGCTTCCAGCATTTCAAAGTCGCAGGCGTACCCCTAAACGTACCCCTAAACAGGAAAGTACCCCCATCCCAGCCTGCCAGGATGACGCACTGCTAGCGCTGGTGATCGTCGTCAGCCCCTCGCCTCGGGGTAGTGCTCCCCCGGTGGGGGATGACGTTTCCACCGCTGGTGGTGATGCGGTGATCGGCCCCAGGGGGGCAACCAAGGAGGCGGTGATTCCCCGGCCCCCGGCACGTGCGCGTACTGGCTTCACCAAAAGGGGAGAAATTTCCCCTTTTCCCCCGGCCCCTCGCGTGCGTGCGCGTACTGCTGCGGAAAGTCGGGCAGGTTGATCCGTTTCAAACGCCAGAACTGGCGGGAGGCCATCTTGTCTCGGGTGCGTGGCAGTCGTGCGTGTGCTCCGGCGGCTCGTTTCGGCAGTTAGCGATGCAAAGGCAAGGCGGGGGCGGTCTTCCCTTCCTCGGTTGCTGGTGATTTTTCGGAATGCGAATTTTGGGGAAGCGGAAAAAAGACTTCGGGCGCGGTCTAGTTCGGCATGGGCTTGGAGTTTTTGCCTACCCCCTACCCCCTGCCCGGTAAGGTGTTAAGTAAACCGATTTCGTTAACGGGGAAATAATCTGCGCGTGCGGTCTGGTGCGGTCTACATTTCGGCGCCTCCCGAATTTCAACAGTCCCCCCTCCCGCCAGCATCAGCACCAGCACCAGCACCAGCACCAGCACCAGGTTCGAACAGGATCAGGCCGGGCCATTGGCTGCCGGATCGCTGGCGCCTGCTGTGCTGCTTTCTAGGGGCCTTGCGGGCGATCTACTCGGGTCTACTTTAGATGCCCTCCAGGGGCTTGACGCAGGGATTGCATGGGGTTTGTTTTCGCAAAGCCAGGGCATGACTGTAAACGCGCTTTACAGGTGGCTTGCATGGGGTGTTTTCGCAGCGCCGGGAATCTCCGTCTCGGAGACACCTTTGGCCAGCGATCATTCCCGGCTTTCCGGGTATGTGCTAGCGCCGAGGCGGGCTCAAAGTCCAGTTTTCGGACAGTCAGCCCAGCGCGTCCGCAGGTGGGAATACTCCGGTTTGAAACCGGAGAACCCCCAGCCGGAACCGAGTCGGTTTGTCCTCCAGGCCGAATCGGCCGAGTTTTGGGCCGATCTCCCGGCTCTCCTGGCATGATCCAGTTCTGGATCATCAGGCCCACGGTTGACGCTGGATAATGTCAGATTTTCGGACTTTGCTCGCGAGGAACGGCGGCCACTGCGAGAGATTGCTGAAGTGCCTTTCTTCGGCACAACAAAAACAGCGAGGGGTTAGCCTCGCCGCTTTGTGTCACCACCACGTCCTCGGGGTCATCATCCTGATGAGGTCGCTATCCTGCGACTGTCCCTGGCCGCCATCCTGGTCAGCCTACGTCGATCCTTCGACGTCTTTGTGGGAGCCAATCTACCGGGACAGCCGCCTTGAGCAAATTGGGAGAACTCTCGATCTGTTGTAAGCGATGGCTTACAGGGTAGGGGCGGACCATTCTAAGTGAGTGAACGGCGGGCCTTGTCCTGTTCTCGAAGCCGCTTTGCCAGGTCACGCACGAATGGCCGGAAGCCGCCTTGCCAGGCGTTGCGCGATGCCGTGGCCTTACCCTCTGCTGTGCATGGGCCGGTGCTGCTCTCCCACGGTCGCCATTGCCGGATCAACGCCGCCTGCCGTGCCCGCCGCTCGGGCGTCCAGCCGTTCGCCATGCTCCACCTCCAATAGTTCGTTCTGCGCCTTCTTCGCTTTCCGCGTGCGCGTGGGTTGCCCGGTCGTGCCGTTGTTCACTTGCACGTTCTGGCCGATGTTCGCCTGCTTCACGAAGGCAACATGCTTGGGCGCCTTCAGCTCTCCCAGGGTCTGCAACGTGGCGCGGGCTTGATTCTGCGCCTTGAAGGCCAGCCGCATGAATGCCTCCAGGTTGTCCATGTGCTTGGCATTCATGGCCCGTGCCGTCAGGTTGGCAAACAGGGCATCCAGGGTGTGCGCTTGAGCCATCAGCATGTTCTCGGCGCGGGTCAGGTCGCCGCTGTTGATCGCCGCCGTCTGCTGGCGTAGTTCGCGGGCTAGATCGGTGACGGGGGCGTCTACCAGCTTGGTGCAAACCAGCATGGACGCCGCCAGGTTCTCCGGCATGACGCGGGCGCGGGCCATCGCCTGTTCGGGTGTCTCGCCTTCCTTCTGCGACACCCTTAGCGCCAGGTTGTCTTTCGATTCGCTCATGATGTCTGCTCCATCGTTGTGACTGGCTACCAGGGCGAACCCCGGCAGCCGGCAGGGTTCAGCGCTTCACCACGCGGGAGCCGCTGGCGTCATGCACGGTCAGATCGGGGCGCTTGACGGTCACGGTGCCGTCCGGCCGGACCATGCGGACCGGGGCGCCGTACAGCGGGCCACCAGGGCAGAACGGATCGGGCAGCGTGCCCTTGGGCGCGGTGCGGATGAAGTGCCCCATGGCAGCGAAACACGCCTCGAACAGCGGGCCGCGCTTGCAGTCCTCTCCCCGATGGCTGGCACTGTCCTCCAGGTTGCGAACAAAGATCAGGGCAGATCGCACACCCCGTCGAAGCCCAGGGCTTCCATATAGCCGGAATGGTCGCGGATCAGGTCGCCGCCATAGGCCAGCAGCACCGGGCGGACAGCTTCCAGCTGGGCGGCACCATAGTCCCGCGCCTGCTGCTCCAGGGCATCGGCCTGTTGCTTGGTGAACGGCTCGAACTGGCGAAGCAGGGCCGCCTCCCTTCGCAGGGCGCGGCGCTCGTCGTGGATGGCTTCGCGGTAGGCGCAGACACGGCGCAGCACACGGCGGGCAATGGTCAGGCTGTCGCGCTTGGTGGTGCCCGGCTTCTGCGCGATGCCGGCCAGGATCAGAACGGCTTGCGGGTGGCTCATGGTCATTGGGTCAGTTCTCCAGAATGTCGGCATCCGGCCAGCGCCAGCGCGCTTCGGCCAAGGCTTCGGTACGGGTGGACAGCTCGCCGACCATGGTGCAGATCGGCTTGCCGCCTCGGGTGATCGTCCAGGCGTTGCGGCGGGCCTCTGCCGGGCGTTCCGCTGCTGGCGCTGGGGTTGGTACTGCCGGTGCTGCTGTCGTCGCTTGTGGCGGCTCCGGGGCGGGCTGCGAGTCGTTGGCGGCGATCAGCTCGGCCAGCAGCTCGGCGCGGTGATCGCGCACGAACTGGCGCACGGCATCGGTGATCCGCTCGACGGGGCGCAGGCGCAGACCGTCGCCATTGATCTCGGCGACCAGGCCGGCCCGGCGTAGGTAGTCCAGGGCGGCCATGGTCAGAAGTCCTCCCAGTCTTGGGCGGAGTCGGCGGAGGAAACTTCCCGACTCGAAGTCGTGAATGTCGTAATGTCGTGCTGATTGGCTATTTTTTGATCGTTTTGCACAACTTCACGACTTTCACGACATTGGGTCGGGAAGTTTCTTTTTATCTCCCACTTAACGGTGCTGCCGATCTTGCCCAGGCACTTGCAGTCGATGCCGATCTGGCGAAGGGCGGGAGCGGCACGGCGCAGGGCATCCCCCAATCCCTTCGGAGACTTCGGCCACGAGTCGCAGCCGGTTGGGCGGTACTGCTCCAGCACAAGCAAGATTTCCTTTGCCGGTGCGGTCATGCCGCTGGGGCGGGCCTCGATCATGTCCACCACGGCGGCGGCGACCGGGCTGGCGTCGATGGTGCGCGATAGGCTTTCCTGTCGGCAGGCGTTGAACTCCCGCATGAAGTCCTCCGGCTCCTGGCGGACGGCGGCGGCCACGGCCATGCCCAGGCGGGCGAACTCGACCAGGCGGGGGCGGTCGTCGGCGGGGATGTGCATCTGCGGCAGCAGCGCCAGCGCCTTCGCCGCGATGTCCAGCAGCGCGCCCAGCAGTCGCCCACGCTCGGCCTCGAACGCCTGCCATAGCGCCGTGACTTCCAGGCGCTCGCCGATGACCGGCGTCTCGATGGTGATCGTCCGGTCTACCAGATCCTGCGCCGTGACTGCGGCGGAAATCCCGTTCAGCACGATGGGCCGCTTGACGCTGATGACGCTCTCCTCGCTGTCGGAGTACAGCTTGCGCTTGGCGAAGCCGCCCCCGGTCGCCAGTACGCACAGCGCGTCCTGCATGGGCGCCGGCAGGTGCGAGACGTTCTCGTAGCTCACCAGGCAGCAGGCGCCCGCCGAGACGAAGATGTCCTCCACCGACTTTGGCGAGCCGCGCAGGTCGCAGGCGTTCGGGTCGATCAGCCGGCGGAGCGCCGTCTGCGTCGTGCTCTTGGCGCTGCCCTGCTCGCCCAGCAGCTCCAGCACCGGATAGGGCGTGTCGGGGCGCAGGCACTCGACCAGCCAGGCCAGCGCCAGCAGCCGCGATCCAGGCGGGATGTTCGCCACGCGCCAGACCGATTCGATCGATCCGCCGGGGATCGGCTCGGGGAGCGCTTGCATCGATTCGGGGCGGACGAACATCGCGTCGGGCGACTCGACGATCTCCCAGGCGCCGGCGCGGATGCGGACGGCACGACTGCTGCCGGGCACGGCCAGGTCGAGGAAATACTCGCCGGCGGCGCCCGCCGTGCGCAGTTGAACGGCCAGGCACTCGCCATGGAACCGGCCAAGCCCGGCCAGGGTCGCCAGCGCCTCGCGCAGCGACTGGTCACGCGGGGCCTTGCCGGTGTCGGTGTAGAAGCCGGCCAGCAGGCAGTCGCGGAACTGCCGACCGGCCAGGTTGCGCACCTCGCCGGTTTTCCGGTCGCGGGCAAACACGTCCTTGTTGGTGTCGTGGAACAATTCGAAGCGCTGCTCGACGAACTTGACCAGCAGGGACGCCTGGCTCTGCTTCTCGTCGTCTTCATCGTCGCCAGGGGCGAAGGTTTCCTCCTGCGGCTGCGGATCTTCGGGCAATCCGTTGCAGGGAGCGTTGACCAGTTCCATCAGGCGCTCGGCGGTGCCGCCCGTGTCCAGCCAGTCCGACACGTCGCCCTTGGGCGGCAGGCCGGGCAGGCAGAGCGCGCGCACCTCGGCAGCCACGCCGGACAGCCCGGAGCGCACCTTGTCGGCGTGCTGGCGCCCCGGCTCGTCATTGTCGGGCAGGATGACCACGCGGCGGCCGGCGAAGTGCTTGCACAGCTCGGAGGGCCACTTGCCGGCGCCTCCCGCGTTGCAGGTGGCGACCAGGCCGACCGACTCCAGGCGGAGCACGTCCTTTTCACCCTCGACGATGAACACCCACGCACCGGGATCGGCGGTCAGCAGTTGCGGCAGGTGGTAGGGAACCTGCCGCACGTCCTTCACGGACCAGATCCAGCCGCCTTTGCCGTCCGGCTTGCGTTGGCGGAAGTCCTTCGGCTCGAAGCGGACCACCTCGAACAGCAGACGGCCTTTCTCGTTCTTGTAGGCGTAGGTGGTGTCGATCTTGGGTTTGACCAGGACATTAGGACTTGCAGGACATTGAGTCGGCTTCTGTTCTCGCAGCCCCTGCGATTCCAGCCACGCCAATTGCTCGGCGCGGGCGGTGATACCGGTCTCCCTGGCGATCAGATCAAGGACGCCTCCGCCGACGTGCTCCTCATGGGAAAACCAAGTGCCTTTGTCCAGGTCCACGGCGAGCGAGCCGCGAGTGCCGAATCGAAGCTCGGTCGGCTTGCTCATGTTGGCGTTAGGCTCGCCCAGCAGGTGCCGCGCTACTTGCTCGATATCGAAGCTGATAGTCATGCGGCCCCCTTGGGCGGGGTGAACCGCTCGACCAGACGTTCCAGTTGCCGGGTAAGGCGTTCCAGCTCGGTGATGCTCCGACCTTGGTCGCCTTCCTTGATGCACAGCTCGAAAAGGCCCATCAGGGTATCGAGCAGTTGCGTGTAGCTTTCGGCGTCGATGTGGGGCGGTTCTCCGCCACTGCCGCCACGCTTGAACGGGACAACGGTCATGGGCGGTCCTCCTCGGTCTTGGCGATCAGCAGCACGGCCACTTCCTCGGCCTGCGCCTGCCACTCGGCATAGGCGCGACTCCAGTCGGGTGACTCGGCGGTCATGCCGGACAGGCGGCGGAATGCCTGCCCGGCAGTGCGGACCTTCACCAGCTGGTCGTCGGTGAATGGGATCAGGTGGGCGTCAGGCATGGCGGGCCACCTCCACCAGCACCAGGGCGACCAGCATCAGCAGGTGCGCGAGGATCAGGACGGCAACCGGGCTGCCCTCCAGGTAGGCGACGGCTTTCTTGAGGCCGAACGGGGCCACTGCCGCCTTACGGCAGCTTTTCGAGTGGGTCATGGGTTATCCCTCGCGCTTGGTGCGGCGGCGTTTGCGCTCGATGGCGATACCGCTGCCGGTGTCGGCCAGCTTGGCGGACAGTTTGCCCAGCGACTCCAGCAGCCAGCCCAGGTCGGCTATGGCGTCAGGGTCTAGGCCGTGATCTTCGTTCAGCGCCGTGCCGGCCAGCAGGTTGCCGATGGCGGCGATGCCGAAGCCGATGTTCATGCCGTAGTTGTCGGCGGCTTGGCCGGCGGCTGCCAGCTTCTCCGGGGGCATGGCCACGATGGCTTCGTGGTTCGGAAGCAGGGCATTCCAGTCGGAGCGGAACATTTCGCCACCTCCTGCGCGTCCAGCTCGCGGCGAAGGTCGCTGGCTTGCGTGTCCAGGTAGTTGGCGCAGTCGCTGGCCAGGTGCTGCCCCAAGGTAGCCAGATCGGCCACGCGGCGGCCTTTGTTGTGCTCGGCATCAAGGCGGATGGCGACCATCAGGGCGGAAAGCCAGGTCGATTGTTCGCGGCCATAGCCGAGGGTTTCGACGGCTTCGTCTGCGATGGTGTCGGCGGTGCGGATGATGACGCTCATGCCAGCACCTCCGCTTCCAGGGCGCGGGCCTTGGCCATCTGGTCGTTGTAGCGCTTGAGGCGGACGGACAGGGAGGAGTCGGCGCGCAGGGCGGCCAGGGCCATGGCGCGGTGGGCAGCAGCGCGTGCTTTGGACGGATTGAGGGTAAGGGTGTGTCGCTGGGTCATGGGGTGGTTCTCCTTTTGCTGGGGAACCGCCAGAGTCGTTCTCACGCGACTGGTGGCGGACTGTACGCGGGGTGAGAAACCGGGGCAAAAGGAACCCGGCCAGGCCGAAACCTGCCCACGCACAGCCGCCATATAGCCGGATGCTGGGCACAAAAAAAGCGCCTGCATCGGTTGGGGCGCTGTTGCGCCTTTTGCTCAACGGGTTCTCACGCCCGGCCACGGGACTTACCGTGACGGGCGCAGAGTAGCGCCGGGGACTTGCCGGTGCAACCCCCGGTTTCAGATTGATGAATCGTGAACTGTGGTTTACAGTTTGCCTATGCCCATACTCATTCAAACCGACACCTACAGCAAATGGTTCTCTGCCTTGCGGGATGCGCGAGCGCGAGCCCGTATAAACGCCAGGCTGCGCCGGGTCGGACTTGGCGCGTTGGGTGACTGCAAACCGGTGGGCGAAGGCGTGTCGGAATTGCGGATCGACTACGGCCCAGGTTACCGGGTGTATTTCGTCCAGCGTGGCCATGAGCTGGTCATCCTGCTGGCAGGCGGCGACAAGTCCAGCCAGGACAAAGACATCAAGACAGCCATCAAGCTGGCGCGTGACCTGTAGGAGGACACCATGACGAAAACCACGCTGACCCAATGGGACGCCGTTGACCACCTGGCGACCGAAGAGGACATGGCCCTGTACTTGGAGGCCTGCCTCGAAGAGAACGACCCCGCGCTGCTGGCCGCTGCGCTGGGCGATATTGCCCGTGCCCGCGGCATGGCCCAGCTCGCCCGTGACACCGGCTTGACCCGCGAGGGGCTGTACAAAGCGCTGTCCGCAGACGGCAATCCCAGCCTGGCCACCATCATGAAGGTGATGGGAGCGCTGGGCATCAAGCTCCACGCCGAGCTTGTACCTGCCCGTCCGGCATAGGGCATCGGGCATGGATGACGAGCAGAGGTGGTACCACGCTGACCTGCTGGAGTCTGCCCGCCAGATGAAAGCCGCCAGGCTGCGGAGCCGCTCACGACCGCGGGGCCGGTATCCCCAAAGCCGGAAAATACCTATCCGGCTGACATTATCGACCGATGTTCTGGGCGCCTTCAGGGCGTCTGGCCCCGGCTGGCAGACGCGGATGGATGCCGCGCTGGCGGATTGGTTGAAAACGCACGCGCCAACGGATATACCGCTGTAGTCACCGGCACCAGCCGGCAGGAATCTGGCTCCCGTCCAGGTTGAGCCAGTAGCGCGGGGGCGGCGATCAGCCGTGGCCCCGCGTTTTTCATTGTTCAGGCGCTGGCTGGGGCATACGGTGGCAAGCGGCATCAATGCAAACCCTCCAGCGCTTCATGGCTCTGCAAGCGGGCTGCGTCGATAGCACGCATCAGCACGTCACGGCCCAGCCCCTTGGCTTGCAGGATCGTCGCCAGGCTCAGGAACGCGGCGAAGGTGACTACCTCTGTGGGGGTGTCGCTGGCGCCGGCGTAGTCGACGATCAGCGGCAGGAGCTGTTCCAGGATGAAATCCTCATGGTCCTCGACGCGGTGTCCGGTATAGGTCGTCATGCGGCGGCCTCCTGGCGTTCTTCTGGCAAGGTGCCGATGTAGTACAGCGCCACGCCTCGGTGGATGCGTCCGTGATCGTCGGTCAGGGTGGTGCGGTGGGTCTTGATCGCGTGCCCCAGCTCGCGCAGCTCCTTTACTCGGGCTGCCGGCATCATGATGTTCAGCTCGCGCCGGGCGGTGATCGTGTCCACCGGGCCGGCTTGCAGACGCGCCAACAGTCGGGCGCGCTGGGCGTCGGCGTTGGTATCATGGATGCGTGATTTCTTGGGGCTGGCCTGTTGGTCGGCCTTCTTTTTGTCCGTCATTCAGGCAATCTCCCGCGCTTCCAGCCGGGCGGACAGGTACGCCTCGATTTCCGATCGAACGAAGTAGATGCGACTCCGACGGTTGTCGCCGTCCTTCAAGGGCTTCGGGAAATTCGGGTCACGGGCGCGCAGCTTGTCCACGCCGGAGCGGGTGCGGCGCAGGCGGGCGGCTACTTCGGCCATGGTCCACAGCTCGGGAAGGGCTGGCGTCTGGGTGTTGTAGGGCGTTGCGGCGGGGTTGGTATGGGGCATGTCGTGTGCTCCTCGGTTGATCCGTGGAACGCACGTTACGGGGGCAACTGCCACCGGTCATTGCAACTGCAAAACCCATTTTTGCAATTGCAAAATTCCAGGTCAGTCTGGTGGCGTGGCGTTGTTGTCTTGCATGTCCATGGCCTTGGTTACGGCCTCTTTGCGTGCCTCCTTCGCCTCCTTTCGGGCCTCTGCAAATACGTCGTTCACCTGGCGCGCTCCAGCGCCGCGCCAGCCTCTCAGGGCGATAGCGGCGGCGGCGGCACCTTGATCGTATGGCGGCCTTCGGCGGTCTAGCAGCAGCTCCAGCAGTCCCGCCACAGTCAACAGCAGAACCTTGCTTGATGGCGTGCGCCGCTGTGCCGGCTTTTTGCCGAACAATGCCAATACCTCAGCAAGCTGGCGCCCCAACTCAGGAAATTTGCTCGGCAGAGCATCTAGAGCAGACTCGGCGGTTTCTGCTCGTTTCTCTGATTTCTCGATCTTTTCTTCGGCCAGCAGCTTAGCGCCGCACTCCTCGCGCATTCTCTCCTCAGCTGCAAGCTTGGCGCGGAGTTCTTCGTTTGCCGTTCGGCGCCATAACTCTGTTTCTTCTTGGAAATACTGTAGCTGTGCGGCAAGTGCGTCACGTTCAGCGCGTAATCCTACTGCTTCCTGTTCAGCATACTGGCGCGCTGCCTGCGCGGCCTCCAATTGCTCGAGTAGGTTTTTTGCACCTTCTTGGCGTTGCTGCTCCTGGCGTATCGCCAGGCACACAGGATCGCTTCCAGATAGCGGCTCCGGCTCAATGTAGGCCAGTGCTGCTCTGCCATTGGAACGTGTTGGTGGTGTTTCGATGGCTTGCGCCAGTCCAGTTGCGACAGCCGCTCGCTCGGTCGCCTCTGTAGCCAGCCTGTCGATCCAGTAGCGTGCCAGCAGCACGGTGCCAGCGCGGGCCCCTCCGTTCGTGGTGGCAATGGTTGCAGGCGCCTGCCCCATGCTCATGCCATCGAAGTAGTCGGCCACAGCCCACATGGTCACGCTGTTGAGGCCAGCAGTGGCATCAAGAACCCCAACGATTACGGCGCAGTCAGGCGGAACTGGCGTTCCTGGCTGGCTCATGGAGCGGATGGCGTCCGCTACCTCGGCAGCCAGCAAGCGAGGGTTCAGCGGTTGATTCTCAGACCACTCGTTGGCAATCCGGTCCAGTGCTATGCGGCCTGCTGGCAGTCCCATCCTCGCCTCCCCAGGCGCTCCCCATTGAATAGATCGACCAGCCGGGAGGATGGGGAACCCGCTTTTCGCCCCGTCGGGCTAGGCTGGCCGGAAACTCGATTCCTGTATGAATCAACAGTGATGGCGCATTATACCCATACTTTTCGTATGGGTTGCACCGTGTTGGGACAGGTTGGGAATCTGCCGTGCTACCGGATCAAACCTTGCGCTTGATCGTCACCACGTTGCCGGCATCCTCGCCCCGGTGGGCAAACTCGAAGGGGGGCACGAATTGCTCCCGGCAGGCGTCCAGATAGTCCGCCCACCACTGGCACATAAGCCGGCGTTCCTCCATGTGCTCGGCCTTGTGGATGTAGGCGGCCCGCACGCCATTGCGCTCTTGGTGGCTCATCTGCCGCTCTACCGCGTCACGGCTCCACAGCCCCGACTCCACCAGGGCGGAACAGGCCATTGCCCGGAAGCCGTGCCCGCATACGTCCTTCTGTGTGTCGTACCCCATGCGGCGCAGCGCCTTGTTTACCGTGTTTTCGGACATGGGCTTCCAATGGTGGTGGTCGCCGGCAAAGACCAGATCGAAGCGGCCCGTCAGCTGGCGCACCTCGGCCAGCAGCTCCAGCGCCTGACGACTCAGGGGACAAGGTGCGGCGTGGCCATCTTGGCCCCCCGGTGGGAGTAGCGAACGCCTTCGATGGGCTGGCGCTCGGCTGGGATCGTCCACAGGGCGCGCTCGAAGTCGATTTCCTCCCAGCGGGCAAAGCGCAGTTCGCTGGAGCGGATGAACACCAGGAGGGTTAGCTGTATGGCCAGGTGGGTGAGAGAGCGCCCGCCATCGGCATCGATGCGCCCCACCAACTCGGGCAGGTGCTCCAGGGGCAGCGCCGGGCGGTGCCGAACCTTTCCTGTTGCCGTGGCGCCCACCAGATCGCGGGCCGGGTTGCTGTCGATGTGCCCGTGCTGGACGGCGTAGCGCATGATGCCGTCCTCGTACTGGCGCAGCCTTGCCGCCAGCTCCAGGGAATCGCGCTTCTCGGCAACCTTGAGCGGCGCCAGCAGGTCGCGTGCTTTCAGATCGGCCACAGGCCGGGCGCCAAGGGCGGGAAACAGGTGCGTCTCCAGTCGGCGCATTACCGTCCTCGCGTGCCCCTCTGACCATTTCCGGGCGCAGGCCGCGTGCCACTCCAGCGCCAGCGCCTCGAAGGTGTTGGCGTTGGCGTTCGCCGCTTCGATCTTGGCGACCTTGGCGGCCTCGATGGGGTCATGCCCGTGGGCCAGCAGTTCCAAGACTTCGGCGCGACGGTCGCGGGCGGCTTTCAAGCCGAGCGCCGGATAGTTGCCGAAGGTGGCCAATCCTTCCCGGCCATCGGTGCGGGTGAACTTCATCCGCCACGTTTTTACGCCGGATGCCTTCATCAGCAGGAAAAGCCCCTGCCCATCGAACAGCTTGTAATCCTTGTCGCGGGGCCTGGCGGCCTCGCATTTGGGGTCGGTCAGCGGGGTGACAGTGCGTGCCATAGGGGTACGTTTCCAAATCGAACCGATGTACCCCTAAAACTTGGGGGTATCCAGGCGAAGGCGGGAGAACGCAGGCACAAAAAAACCGGCTCTAGGGCCGGTTTCTCTGGGTTTCCCGCCTTGCTCGGGAGAACTCGGGCGAAGGCGGGATAATGTTTGTGGTGCCGGTGAAAGGAATCGAACCCTCGACCTTCTCATTACGAAAGGGATAACAGCTCCTTTCGCATCAAGTACTTACCTTAAAAAACAAGGGCTTACAGTCCCATTGAATCCGGTTATTCATGTCGATATAGTCACTTTTGCACCCACCATGCACCCATGGGGACGACGTGAAAGAGAAGCTGACGGCGCGGCGCCTGAATGCCCTGGAAGTAACCGGCAAGGAATACGAGATCCATGATACCGCTGTGCCCGGCCTGTTCGTCCGGGTGACGGCTGCTGGCGCTAAGTCCTACGTCTGCACTTGGGCCCGAGGCAAAAAGAAGACATTGGGCCGCGTAGGCATCCTGACGCTCGACCAAGCCCGCGAAGAGGCAACGCAGTACCTCGCGGAGGCCAGGAAGCACGGCGAGCCGCTGGCGGTCTCTCAGGGCCGCAGAAGCGCCGCTTCCCCTACCCTGCGCCAGTTCCTCGAGGATACCTACCTCCCTTGGAGCAAGGCGCACCACAAGAGCCACGACAAGAATAAACACGCCCTCGAGCACAGCTTCGAGCCCCTACTCGACTACCGCCTGAATGAGATCGGCCAGCGGGATCTAGAGAGCCTGCGCGTCAACTGGCTGGCCAATGGACTCGCAGACTCAAGCGCGAACAGGAAAATGGCCTCGCTCCGCGGTGTCTTCAGTCGGGCTGTGGAATGGGGATTCCTTGATGCCCACCCCATGGTCAAGCTGAAACAGCTGAAGACCGACACGAAAAGCCGGGTGCGCTACCTCTCACTGGACGAAGAAAAGCGCTTGCGCGAAGCCTTGAACAGCCGGCAGGAGGAAGCCCGGATCGAGCGCGACAGCGCCAACCAGTGGCGAGCCGATCGCAAGAAAGAGCTATTGCCGGATCTTCGCGCCGTTGCATTCGTCGATCACCTCAAGCCACTGGTTCTGTTGTCGATTAATACCGGAATGCGCCAGGGAGAAGTTTTCAATCTAGCTTGGGCCGATGTCGACTTGAAGAACAAAGTTCTGACTATTGAGGGAGACGGGGCAAAGTCTGGACAGACCCGGCATATCCCCATCAACCGGGAAGCCTTGGAAGCTTTGAGCAGTTGGAAGAGCCAAAGCGGCGATTCCCGCTTAGTGTTCCCCGGAAAAAATGGCAGCAGGCTGGATAACGTGCGCAAGTCCTGGGATGGACTTTTGAAGATGGCGAAGATAACCAGCTTCAGGTGGCACGATCTGCGCCACACATTCGCGTCGAAGTTGGTTATGGCTGGTGTCCCGCTCAACACTGTGCGCGAGCTGCTTGGGCATACCGATATCAAAATGACCTTGCGCTATGCCCACTTAGCGCCGGACAGCAAGGCCGCGGCAGTGGAGCTTATCTAGAGCACATCATAGATTTCGTCCAGCTCTCCGCTTTTCCTCAGCATATCCATGTAATCAGGCAGGCTGAGCTTCAGCTCGTTCAGGCTGAGAAATCTGGCATAGTCGGTCAGCAGAGGCCAGAAAAGCGAGATAAGTTTCAAATTCAATTTAGGTATTTTCGGGCTATCCATAACGAAGCTTGAAGCCTCACGACCAAATACCCGATCCTCTCCCTTAAAGATCTGAAGGTTATTGAAAACAGACCCAGTTATCAGCCGGTCCCTCTCGCTCAAAGCATCAGGCGCCAAAAGGTGGAGCCGAATCTTGAACAACACCGCATCATCTATCCAAATAAAACGCATCAGTTCGGCAAGCCTAACCGTTCCACGCTCTGTCAGCCGTTCCTGCTTGATAAAAGCCGGCGGCATCACTTCTTGACGCTCAAAGGCCTGATCGATCAGGTCTTCCACTAGGTCAGGCAGGCTCCTGCTTTGAAGCGCTGCCAGTACATCTAGCGAACTCTTGAAAAACGGTGAAATCCGCACGGAAAGAACGGTCTTTTTTGATCTGTTCGCCATCTCGCCTACCTCCCATTTTTGTGCGCCATGGTAAGCGCCAATTTAGAAAGCTCAAAAACACGCTTTCTCGCATTGTTACTTACAACTAGGATGCTTACAACATCCGATTGAGTACGGGTGGATTTTAGCCACTGGGAGATAACCATGACCCAAGACGTATCCCGCGCTGTGCTTGCTGTCGGCCCAGAAGAAGCCGGCCGCATGACTGGCCATTCCCGCTCCGCTGTCTATGAGGCCATCGCTCGCGGTGACCTCGTTTCGTTCAAGTCCGGCAAGCGCCGCCTGATCCTCATCAAGGAACTGGAAAGCTGGCTGAATCGCTTGGCAAAGGAGAACGCTCGATGAACAAGCCCATCGCCCTTACCCTCAATCCGTCCAAAGCACGCGCCGCCGCGCATCGAGCAATGGCCCTGGCCGCCCTGCGCGCCGACTCCTCCCTGTCCGTCCGCCTCAAGCGCTACAACGAGCACATGGCCAAGGTCCGCGCTCTGGCTGCCCTGGAAGCCGTAGGGGGTGAAGCATGAAGCAAATCCGACTCGGTAGCGGCCAGTTGGTGACAGTCGCCCATGCGGGATTTGCTCAGGCTTACGTAGCCATCCATTTCCCTGACGGCCTCCGGCGAACGATGCCCGGCGTTATCAGCGGAGCGCTTGCTGGTGAGCTGCTCGGGATGCTCGCGCCCGAGTTCCCTGAGTGCAAACTGAGCATCTGCCGCATACTCCGCGAACTGCATGACTTTCCCGACGCTGAGCGCAAGTCCGACCGTGTGAAGGATTTAGTCATCCGCCTACGCGGAACGCATCGTCCTGGCCATGAGTTCCTTCGACTCATTGGCTACTTCGGATCAGACGCCAAGCCACTGCCACACGCCAAGCTGAGGGCTTAACCCATGAGCAATTTTCAACGCTGCCAGAAGGCGGCGACGGGATCGGCTTGCCCAGAGAAAGCCACCATCCTCCCGTTCAAGCGTGGCGGCAACGGCGGGGAGCCGCCCCACATCGACTCCGGGAGCTATACGCAACTGCTCGACACCCTGATCGGCCTTTTCGAGCTGTGCATCAAGGAGAGGGACCAAGGGCGGGATATCACCGAGCTGGAGCGTCTGACCCGGCAGCTGGAGCGCCTGGCCGAGCGGTTTACCCCGCCGAAGGGGTCCGCATGAACAGTCATTGCGATCCGCTGGAACTGCTGCTGTCTCGTCTGCAGGGCGTGAAGAAGCACGGCGAGCGCTATATCTCCCGCTGCCCGGCCCATAAGGACAAGTCGCCCTCCCTGAGCCTGTCGCGTGGCCAGGACAGCCGCGTCTTGGTCCATTGCCATGCCGGCTGCGAAACCCGCGACGTGCTGGCGGCGGTCGGCCTGGAACTGAAAGACCTTTTCCCGGGCGGTCTTAGCCCAGAGCAGCGCCAGCAGTACCGGCGCGAGAAGCTGGAGAAGGAGCGTCACTTCGAGCGCCTGATCATCGAGGCTGGGAACGGTACGGTAGCCAACGGCCAGGAGCTGTCCGGCGACGATATCGCCAGGATGGTGCTGGCGCAGGAGAGGATAGAGCAGATCGAGCGGCAACTCGCCGAGCCTCAAAAGTCGGAAAATCGGACTTTGCCGAAGTGGCGTGCTGTGCTAACGCCGGCCTCAACTATCAAGCCTATAGCTATCCGCTGGCTGTGGCCGGCCTGGATTGCTAAGGGAAAACTCACTGTACTGGCCGGCGCGGGAGGCGCCGGCAAGACCACCCTGGCCATCGGGCTTGCGGCAACCCTGACCAGCGGCGGGCGCTGGCCTGACGGCAGTATCTGCACCGAGTGCGGCAATGTCCTGATCTGGACCAGCGAGGACGATCCTGCCGATACGCTGGTGCCGCGGCTGATGGCAGCGGGAGCAGACTTGTCTCGCGTTCACATCATCGAGGGGCGGATAAACCATGAGGGCGAGCGGGAGCCCTTCGACCCGGCAACCGACTTCGATCTGCTGCGCGAAGCCGTGGAGGCCATCGGCGGAGTGTCGCTGTTGATCCTCGATCCGGTGGTCAACCTGGTGAAGGGCGACATGCACAAGGCGAACGATGTTCGCCGCTCCCTGCAAGTCGTGGTGGACTTCGCCGAGCAGCACGAATGCGCCGTCCTGGGCATCAGCCACTTCTCCAAGGGTAGCGGCGGCTCCTCTCCGGCGGATCGCGTGATCGGCAGCCAGGCTTTCGGCGCGCTGGCCAGGACCGTGCTGGTGGCTGCGAAGCAGGAGGACTCGGAAGTCCGTGTCCTGGCCCGCGCCAAGTCGAATATCTCCAACGACAACGGCGGATGCTCCTACAGCATCGAGGAGTGCACGGTCGGCGACGGCATCGAAACCACCCGGGTGCTGTGGGGCGACTTCATCGAGGGCAGCGCCAGGGAGATCCTGGCCGATGTCGAGCGATCCGGTGATGACGAGCAGCGCACCGAGCTCGATGAAGCATGTGATTTCCTGCGTGACGCACTCAAGGATGGCCCGGCGCCTACCAAGCAGCTCAAGGCAGACGCGAGCGGGGCCGGCTTGTCCTGGGCAACCGTTCGGCGCGCTCAAAAGATCGTTGGCGCCCGCGCCAAAAAAGGCGGAATGGATGGCGGATGGTCTTGGGAGCTTGTCGCCGAAGATGCTCAAGAGTCCCGAAGGTGCTCAAAGAATCTCGAAGATGCTCACGCTCTAGAGGATGAGCACCTTCGGGAAAACGTGAGCACCTTCGGAGAATCGATGAGCACCTTCGTGGCGCTTCCAGCCTTCGACGAAGCCGACGTGGAGGAAATCTGATGGGTGCTGCTATCGATTTTCTTCGCCTTCACGGACTGACCGCCAAGACCAACGGTCAGCGCATCGTTGTCTCCCCTGCCTCGAAACTGACCCCGGATGTTCGCCAGTACATCAAGAGCCACCGCCTGGAGCTGCTGGCCGAACTGGCGGCGAACGATGGCCAGGAGCGCCGCGCAGCCTGGGACGTGTTCATTCCTGGCTACGGCGTGCGCCGGATGATCGGCGAGCCATGCACCCGCGCCGAGGCGCTGGAGTATGCCTGCGGGATCTGGCCTGGTGCGGAGGTTCAGCCATGACCCTGTGCCCCTGCTGTGGCCAGCCTCTGCCGATCGATCCTGTCGAAGCCCAGGCCGATGCAATCCGGACATGGTGCCGGGACAACGGCGTGCCGATCCTCCTCGGTGACTGCGTTCGGCGCTCGGACGCCGCCACCTTCCTTGGCAGGTCCGAGAAGACCCTGTCGAACTGGGCGGCGGTGGACAGCCCGATTCCGGTGCGCCGACTGAATGGCCGGGCCTACTACGAGATTCGCGACCTGGCCGTGTTCGTCGCTTCCCGATAGTTCCCGAACCCTCCCGAACCTACCTCGCCCCTACGGTCCATGGAGTGGACCATGGCCCCCAGAGTCAACCCATCTGGAGAACCTGATGCCCCAAGTATCCATCGCCCCGAAAGGGCAGACCCTGGCCCGCGCCCTGATCCTTCGCGCCACCACCAAGAACATGACCTACGAAACCGCGCGCGATATCGCGACTACCCGTTGGGGTCAGTACCAAGGCGAGCAGATCGCCAAGTCCGCTGTAGCGCCGATCATGCAAAGCGATGTTGGCGATCAGGCGGCCGTCGAGTTCTTCAACCTAGTGATGGAGCGCACGCTGCTCGGCCGCCTTGCCGGTCTGCGCCGTATCCCCTTCAACCGCCGGATGCTCAAGATCACCGCCGGAACGAACGGCTACTGGGTGGCCGAGAGCAATCCGGTACCGCTGAGCAAGCCGGCCCTCGACGGCTCCAGCCTGCCGCCGCTGAAGGTGTGCGCGATGATCGTGGCCACTGATGAGGCACTGAAGACCGGGGGCGCCATCGCCGAGAATGGTTTTCAGCGCGACCTGGAGCGCGCCGTGGTGGATACCACCGATATCGCCCTGCTCGATGCCAGCAATGCCGGCGTTGCCGGTGAGCGTCCCGCTTCCCTCACCTACGGCGCCCCATCCTATGCGGCCACCAGTGACGCAGCCGCCGACATCGCCGTCCTGGTCGACCTGTTCGGCGGCGACCTGGGGGCCGCTTACTTCGTCACCGACGCTCGCGTTGCGACTGAGATGGCGCTAGCCCGCGACCCCTCCGGCGGCCTGCTGTTCCCCGATGCAAGCCCACGCGGTGGTTCCGTGCTGGGCATCCCCCTACTGATCAGCCGCGCCTCGCCGCGCGATTCCAGCGGCGGTCAACTGGCGCTGATCGACCCCACCGGCATTGCCTACGGCGCGGATGGCCTGACCTTCGAAAGCGCCGAGCACGCCACCCTGGCCATGAGCGACACGCCGGAGTCGGACCCGGTGCTGGTCAGCCTCTGGCAGCGTAACCTGGTCGGCTACAAGTCGATCATGTCCGCCAACTGGGAAGTCCAGCGCGCCGGCAGTGTTGCTGTCCTCACTGGCGTGAACTGGGGTGCGTGATGAGCGGCTCGCAGCATCACATTGCGGACGACTTCATGCCGATGGCCGAAAGGCTGTTTCGGCGAATTGACGAAGAGGCTGCCGAGTTCAGGAAGGAAGGGCTCAAGGATGCCTATACCACTGCGGCCGTCGGCATCATCTGCGCCCATTTGGCGAAATCCATTGGGCGCATCGAACGCCTGGAGGGCGACATCAAGCTGCTGACCGACCTTCTCGCCAGCGTGGAGGAAAAGCGATGACCCCTGCACTTGCTCAGCGCCTCGCAGAGATTCGGGCCGTGTGTGGAGAAGTCCGAGTCGTGAAAGAGGAGCCGGACCGGCTAGTTGTCCTTGTACTGGATGGGGATCCGGACCCCTTCCTCATGGTGGTCAAGCTCGACGCTCTCGATCAGCAGCACCACTAAAGCAGCAATTCAGCGGACAAGTCGTGAGTGTCCACAACAACCGCGACAGCCTGCGCGCGCAGCCCTCCTAGCGATTTCAAGCGCGATATCGCAAGCGCGGTGGCAGGCACCAATCAACAAAACAGGAGAATCGGAAGTGGCAAGACTCAATACTCTCAAGCCAAGGATTCAGCCGCTGAAGGATGACCGCTTCAAGCAGGTATCGGCAGACAGTTGGC
Source organism: Azotobacter armeniacus (assembly GCF_054779355.1). NCBI lineage: Bacteria > Pseudomonadati > Pseudomonadota > Gammaproteobacteria > Pseudomonadales > Pseudomonadaceae > Azotobacter > Azotobacter armeniacus. Next base: position 3,328 of record NZ_BAAGYK010000045.1, on the reverse strand, counting down.
GCTCCGGGTTGAACTCAACCCAGCGCGGCTACGGATACAAGTGGCAGCAGGCCCGAGCAGGGTATCTGGCCAAACATCCTCTCTGCGTCCATTGCCAGAAGGCCGGACGAGTAGAGGAAGCGACAGAAGTCGACCATGCCATCCCTCACCGTGGCGATATGACGTTGTTCTGGGACCAGTCGAACTGGCAGGGGCTCTGCAAGCCGTGCCACTCGGCTAAGACTGCGACCGAGGACAGCGGTTTCGGGAGCTGAGCGAGCCGGCCTGCAATAGCCAAGGCTGGGGGGTATCTGGAAATTATCATGCCAATGTTTTCTAGACCGCGCCCGACCTCACGTAGACATTAAATCCCCGTTAACCGGAGTCGTTAACAGTTAACAGGAGGCCGACATGGCCAGTAAATCGTTAGGCCAGCTTACGCTGGACGTCGTCGCTCAGGTGGGGAGCTTCACTGACCCTCTGGAAAAAGCCGAGCGCGCATCTGAGAAGTGGCGCAGGCAGGTTGCCTCGAGCATGGCCGCAGCAGGAACGGCAGTCGCTGCCGCGGCCGGCGTTGCTGCGGGGGGCATGGCCCTGTGGGTCAAGTCGAGCATCGATACCGCAGCGGAACTTGGAAAGCTTGCCCAGGCCGCAGGCGTATCCACCACCGAGTTCCAGAAGTTTGCCGCCGGGGCGAACAAGGTCGGCATTGCCGGTGATGAGCTGTCGCAGATCTTCGTCGACGTGAACGACAAGATGGGCGACTTCTTCACGACTGGCGGCGGAGAGCTCAAGGACTTCTTTGATGTTGTCCTGCCCAAGATCGGCCTTACCGCAGAAGCCTTCCGGGGCCTGGGTGGGCGCGAAGCCCTTGAGCTCTTTTACTCAAGCGCTGAGAAGGCCGGGGCAAATACCCAGGAACTGACCTTCCTCATGGAGGGCATGGCGTCTGGTTCGTCGAAGCTGATCCCCCTGCTCGCCAATAGCGGCGCCGGCATGAAGGCAGCGGCCGACGAAGCCGAGCGCTTCGGCCTGATCCTGAGCGACGAGACCATCCAAGCAGCCAAGCAATTCTCGGATGATCTGGGACTGCTGGGCCGGGTCGTTGATGGCGTGGGAACGCAGGTTGCTGCCGAGCTTCTTCCGCACCTCAAGGATCTTACCGAGACGCTGAAAGACCCTGCGACCGCCGAAGCGGCAAAGGCTATGGCCCAGGGAGTCATCGGCGCCCTGAACGGTATTGCCTCGACCGCCAAGGCGGTGGGCTGGGCGATAACCGAGATGCGCCGGGCCTTCGGCGATGCGGATGCCGCCTCGATCGATCACCTGGAGCAAGAAGGCAGTCGGCTCCAATCCATTCAGGCGAAGCTGATCGCCCAGGGCTACGGCGAAGGGACTGCCGTCTACGACAACATCACCCAGTCGCTCGAGAAGGTCTCGGCCCAACTCGACGAAGCCTACGAGCGCATGGAGCGGAACGCCAAGGCTGCTTCTGTTTTGCCCCCAGCGACGACTCCTCCGGCCAATGGAGGCAAGGGACTTGGCATCGATACCGGTGCGGCAGAGAAGGCTACCAAGGCCGCGCAAGAGGCGGCCAAGGCCGAACGCGAGCGCGAAGCCGCAGCGCGTGAAGCCCAGCGGGTTTGGGATGAGTCATACCGGAGCCAGCTCGCCCTGGCGGCAGAGGTGGCTGGAGTCGTCGAGTCGACATGGACGGATCAGCAGCGGGTCCTGGACGAGTATCAGAAGAAGGTGCAGACGCTGCGCGAGGGGGTTCTAGCTGGCGTCATTACCGAGGATGCGGCAAGCCAGGCCGTGGGCCTGCTCGACTCGCAACTCACCCAGCGACTGGATGAGCTGGGCGAGACCACCGGCACGTTCTGGGAGGAATGGCTGGTCGCGGCAGAAGAGAACCTGACCAGCTTCGACGAACTGTCCGCCAGTGTTATCGAGAACTTTGGCGCCGGCGTTGGCAGCGCCTTCGAGGGCATGCTGACCGGTACCAAGGATTTGGACGAGGCGCTGCTAAACCTCGCGCAGAACACCGTCCAATCGGTCATCAACGCGCTTGGCCAGATGGCTGCTCAGTGGGTTGCCCTTCAGGCTGTCCAGCTCGTGCTCGGCAAGAGCTCCCAGACATCGGCGATTACCGGAGCGGCGACGACCGGCACGGCCATGGCGAGCGCCTACGCGCCGGCCGCGGCGATGGCCTCGCTGGCGTCCTTCGGTGCGAACTCTGGCCCGGCCATTGCCGGCATGACCGCCGCCACCACCACGGCGCAGGGTCTGGCGTTCGCTGGCTTCTTCGACAACGGAGGATCGATCGGCTCTGGCCAGTGGGGCATTGTCGGCGAGCTGGGTCCGGAGATCGTCAAGGGTCCGGCGAATGTCACGAGCCGCATGGACACCGCGGCGATGCTAGACCGCGCCTCAAGGGACATGCAAGGCAGCGGGCTGAACGTGGAGATCCACAACTACGGCAACGACAAGGTAACGACCCAGCTCGGAGAGGACGGCCGGCTGCGAGTGATCATCAAGGCAGTCGAGGACAGTCTCGTCGGTGGCATCGCCTCCGGTGACTCCAGGCTAGGGACTGTCATTGAGCGTTCGTATGGAATGCAGAGACAAGGGCGCTGATATGGCCAGGAAGAAACCGACCTTCACCCAGATCGTGGAAGGAAAGCATTGGCGGCTGAACAACGATACCGGCGAGCGGATCGAGGTAGAGATAGTCCTGGGTAATGGGACGAGGATTATCAACGAAGTAGTGCCGGATGGCGTGCTGCATCTCATCCCGGCAGAAGGTGAAAAGATCGACGTGCACTACCGATGGTTCGATGATGGCCCAAGGTTAGAGCTGGTTTGAATGGGCTAAGTGAGTTCTCCGGCTTCAAACCGGAGTATTCCTGCCCGCAGCCCTGGCTGCAGCGCCTTTCACTTCCTCCGTTTGAAACGGAAGATGGCCAGGAACAATAAGCCCCGCCAGAGTGAGTCTGGCGGGGCTTTTCTTTGTCTGCTGTGCTGCTGGTTTGCACCCGCTATGCACCCATGAGACTTAAAGCACCTATCGAGAAAAACGCCAAGTGCTTGATTTTACTGGTGCCGGTGAAAGGAATCGAACCCTCGACCTTCTCATTACGAATGAGGTCAGGACTTCACCTAAGCCTTTGATTTTCATGAGAGAGCCAATGAAAAAGACAATAAAAATCAGTAGCTTGCTAGATTTTCGGTACGCCGAATTAGTGTCACTTACTAAGCCTATCGAAAGTATTGTCATATTGAGAGACAATACCTCCATGAAATGCAAACGAAACTCCGATGGTCGGGCAATCGACCACCACGCCCTCCA
>NZ_BAAGYK010000044.1:0-803 GCF_054779355.1 Azotobacter armeniacus | reverse complement strand
CCTGGAGGGCGTGGTGGTCGATTGCCCGACCATCGGAGTTTCGTTTGCATTTCATGGAGGTATTGTCTCTCAATATGACAATACTTTCGATAGGCTTAGTAAATGTTCGCGTCATCGGCATAGCGCACAAAGCGATGGCCTCGCCGTTCCAGTTCGCGGTCGAGTTCATCGAGCAGGATGTTCGACAGCAACGGCGAGAGCGGGCCGCCTTGCGGCGCCCCCTCGTGACGTTGGCTAACGATCCCGCCCGACATGACACCGGCTTCGAGGTAACGGCGGATGAGCCTGAGCACCTGCTTGTCTTCGACACGACGTTCCACGCAGGCCATCAAGATGTCGTGGTTGACTCGATCGAAGAATTTCTCCAGATCGAGCTCCACACACCAACGCTGGCCCGCTGCCACATGGGCACGGGCCATCTCGACGGCTTGGTGAGCGCTTCTACCCGGACGGAAGCCGTAGCTGTAGTCCGAGAACAGAGGATCGAAGATCGGCACGAGCTGTTGCAGCAGTGCTTGTTGAATCAGGCGATCCACGACGCTGGGGATACCCAACTGCCTTGTGCCGCCTTGCGGCTTGGGAATTTCAACCGCCCGCACTGCCTGGGGATGGTACTCACCGGCCAGCAGCCTGGCTTTGAGGATCGGCCAATATTGTTTCACGTAGCCTGCCAAGTCGGCGACCGTCATGCCGTCGGCACCCGGCGCTCCCTTGTTGCTGACTACGCGCTGATATGCACGCTTGAGGTTGACCGGGGCAAGCACCCGTTCCATCAGCGTGTCCGGCTCCGCGTTCGTCCACGT
>NZ_BAAGYK010000043.1:0-12052 GCF_054779355.1 Azotobacter armeniacus | reverse complement strand
AGGATGCGATTGTAGACGGAACGCACGCAACCGAACGTCCTGGCAAGCAGTTCTGCTTGTTCTGGAGTCGGGTAGAAGCGGTACTTGTAGGCGCGTTTCGTCATATATCACAAAATAACCAAATTAATGTAAAGATAGCAACCACTTGAGAAGGAGGCAGCGAGAACAGGGGCGCCCTGCGGGCGCCGCGCTATCCCTCCCCGCACTAGAAGTACGGGGTTTCTCGCGCAAATCGGATGAAGAACAGCAAAAATCCGTGCTTCCCGCCCAACCATGGCCCTTGGCGGACGAAAAACGAGCCTGACGGTCTGTGTCTGCCTCGCCCTCCCCCTTCAGGTCCAGGCCCTGGATTTCAGCGGCCATATGCGCAGCGGGGCCGGCGGCTCGACCGAGGGCGGTACCCAGTCCTGCTTCCAGCTGCCCGGCGCGCCGTCGAAATACCGACTCGGCAACAAATGCGAGCAGTACTTCAAGCAGGCCCTGCAACAGGATGTGCTCAAACTCGACGATCGGCATCTTCGGCATGGCACAGCTGTACAACCACTACGGCCACGAGCCGAAGTTCAGCGACAACTACGGTTTCAGCCGTCTGAGCCTGTGGTATGCCGAGTGAAAGGACATGCCGGCCCTCAACGGCGGCTCCTTCTGGCTCGGGCGGCGCTGGGGCCTGTTAGCACTACTCCACGCGACCGCGACGGAGCCTGTTTTTGCGCGGGGTTAGGCGCGAGGAAAGAAGTTTGGTCATTCCAAATGAACGACGAGCAACGACACGTCGCCGTGCGGCCGGTCTACGCCTTCAGCAAGCAATTCAAGCTGATCGCCGAACTGGGCCGCGACCAGATCAAGGCGCCGGCGGCACCCGCAAGCTGACCAAGTTCACCATTGCACCGACTTGGTCGCCGGCCGGGCCGGGCTTCTGGACGCGCCCGGCGGTCCGCCTCCACTACAGCTACGCCACCAGGAACGAGGCGGCTCAGCGTGCAGCCGCTCCTGAGTCCACACTCTCCGACACCAGCACCTTCGGCTTCGACCGCAACGGCGCCAATTTCGATATGCAGTTCGAGTATTGGTAGAAAAAGGACGAGCACGGCGCGGCGACGGATGCCCTTGCCCCCTCTCGAGGCCCGCCACGAGAAAATCCGGCAGCCTCGACTCGTCATGATTCGCACAAATTCACAACCACGGGAGCGAGTTAAACATGACCATGGTCGTGGCTTATCGGGCTTGGCGGGCTGACTTAGGATCGAGCCGAGGCCGCCGGCCGGTGGCCGCGGATGAACCATGCATACAAGTAGGGCCCCGGCCCCCGCCGTCGCGCCTGTCGAAAACCTGCACACGGCTTGACCCCGTGTGCACGAATAGGCGCCGGAGGCGGATAACCCACCCAAAAAGCAAAAAGCCCCACCGGCAGCGCCGGCGGGGCTTTATCGCTGGAGCGGATCGCCCCCGATCAGATCTTGCTGCTGCGCTCGTAACGCTTGCGGTCGTTCTCGTTCAGCACTTTCTTGCGCAGGCGGATCGACTTCGGCGTCACTTCCACCAGTTCGTCGTCGTCGATGAACTCCAGTGCCTGCTCCAGGGTGAACTTGATCGGCGGAACCAGCTGGATGGTCTCGTCCTTGCCGGAGGCGCGCATGTTGTCGAGCTTCTTGCCCTTGGTAGGGTTGATCACCAGGTCGTTATCGCGGCTGTGGATGCCGGCCAGCTGGCCTTCGTAGATCTCCTGGCCTGGCTCGAGGAACAGCTTGCCGCGGTCCTGCAGGGTTTCCAGCGAGTAGGTCAGCGCCTTGCCGGTGGCCATGGAGACCAGCACGCCGTTCTGGCGGTGGGCGACTTCGCCCTGCTTGAGCGGGCCATAGTGACTGAAGGTGCTGGTAAGGATGCCGCTGCCCGAGGTCATGGTCAGGAAGGCGTTGCGGAAGCCAATCAGGCCACGCGCCGGCACGGTGTATTCCAGGCGGATACGACCCTTGCCGTCCGGCACCATGTTCGACAGTTCGCCCTTGCGCAGGCCCATCTGCTCCATCACCGGCCCCTGGTGGGTCTCCTCGATGTCGATGGTGACGTTCTCGTACGGCTCCTGCTTCTCGCCGTCGACTTCCTTGATGATCACTTCCGGACGGGAGATGGCCAGCTCGAAACCTTCGCGACGCATGGTTTCGATCAGTACCGACAGGTGCAGCTCGCCGCGGCCGGAGACCTTGAACTTGTCGGCGCTGTCGCCTTCCTGAACGCGCAGGGCGACGTTGTGCAGCAGTTCCTTCTCCAGACGCTCCTTGATGTTGCGGCTGGTGACGAACTTGCCTTCCTTGCCGCAGAACGGCGAGTCGTTGACCTGGAAGGTCATGCTCACGGTCGGCTCGTCGACGGACAGCGGCGGCAGGGCTTCGACGGCGGTCGGGTCGCACAGGGTGTCGGAGATGAACAGCTGCTCGAAACCGCTGATGCAGACGATGTCGCCGGCCTGGGCTTCCGGCACTTCGACGCGCTGCAGACCGTGGTGGCCCATGATCTTGAGGATACGGCCGTTGCGCTTGTTGCCGGCGGCGTCGATGGACACCACCGGGGTGTTGGACTTGATCTTGCCGCGGGCGATGCGGCCAATGCCGATCACGCCGAGGAAGCTGTTGTAGTCCAACTGGGAGATCTGCATCTGGAACGGGCCGTCGACGTCCACCTTGGGCGCCGGCACATGGTCGAGGATGGCCTGGAACAGCGCATCCATGTTGTCGTCCATCGCCTCGTGGTCGAGACCGGCGATGCCGTTGAGGGCGCTGGCATAGACGATCGGGAAGTCGAGCTGCTCCTCGGTGGCGCCGAGGTTGTCGAACAGATCAAAGATCTGGTCGATCACCCAGTCCGGACGCGCGCCGGGACGGTCGATCTTGTTGACCACGACAATCGGACGCAGGCCGGCCTTGAACGCTTTCTGGGTCACGAAGCGGGTCTGCGGCATGGGGCCGTCCTGGGCGTCGACCACCAGCAGCACGGAATCGACCATCGACATCACGCGCTCCACCTCGCCGCCAAAGTCGGCGTGGCCGGGGGTGTCGACGATGTTGATGTGGTGGCCGTTCCACTCGATGGCGGTGTTCTTGGCCAGAATGGTGATGCCGCGCTCTTTTTCCTGGTCGTTGGAGTCCATCACCCGCTCGCTTTCCGCCTCTTTGCGGTCGAGGGTGCCGGAGAGCTTCAGCAGCTTGTCCACCAGGGTGGTCTTGCCATGGTCGACGTGGGCGATGATGGCGATGTTGCGGAGATTTTCGATCACAGGTTCTATCTCTATGAAAGCTTCAAGCTGAAGGCTGGAAGCTGGAAGCAGGAAAGTTGGCTGGGGTGTCCAGCCGCGACGTCCCAGGCTGTTATCGGTCGGGAGGGCGGTGGCGGATACTGCCACCCAGCAGCCCTGGCTGTTTAAGCCGGACGATAAACGCGCACATTGGCATGCCCCTCACTCAGCAGATGATGAGCATGCAGGCGACTCATGACACCCTTGTCGCAATAAAGGAGATACTGGCGGTTGGCGGCCAGCTCCTTGAAGCGGCTGTTCAGCGCGTAGAAGGGCAGCGCCTGCACCTCGATGCCGGGCAAATCCAGCGGCTCGTCCTCGGCCATATCCGGATGGCGGATGTCGAGGACGATCTGCCCGGACAGGGCCTCGCGGACCTCCTCCACGCGGACCTCCTCGCCGAGCTCGTCGATCACCCGGTCGATCGGCACCAGGCGGGCGCGCTCCAGGGCACGCTCGAGGATCGCCATATCGAACTGGCGCTCCTCGTACTCGATACGCTCGCGCTTGGCACGGGTGGTCGGGTTCACCGAGATCACCCCGCAGTATTCGGGCATGTGCCGGGCGAAGTCGGCGGTGCCAATGCGTGTTGCGGTGTCGATGATGTCCTGCTTGTGGCTGACGATCAGCGGGCGCAGCACCAGCATGTCAGTGGCCGCGTCGATCACCGAGAGGTTCGGCAGAGTCTGGCTGGACACTTGGGAGATCGCCTCGCCAGTGACCAGCGCGTCGATCTTCAGGCGCCCGGCGATGCGCGTGGCGGCGCGCAGCATCATGCGCTTCAACACCACGCCCATCTGGCTGTTGTCGACCTTGCCGAGGATCTCGCCGACCACCTCCTCGAAGGGCACGCTGACGAACAGCACGCGCTGCGAGCTGCCGTACTTCTGCCAGAGATAGTGGGCGACTTCCATCACCCCCAGCTCGTGGGCGCGGCCGCCGAGGTTGAAGAAGCAGAAATGGCTGAGCAGGCCGCGGCGCATCATCTGGAACGCCGCCACGGTGGAGTCGAAGCCGCCGGACATCAGCACCAGGGTCTGCTCCAGGGCGCCCAGCGGATAGCCGCCGATGCTGTCGTGCTGGCGATGGACGACGAACAGGCGCTGATCACGGATCTCCATGCGCACCTCCACTTCCGGCGCGGTCAGCGAGACGCCCGTGGCGCCGCACTGCTGGCGCAGGCAGCCGCCGACATAGCGCTCCACCTCCATCGAGGTGAAAGGGTGCTTGCCGGCGCGCTTGCAGCGCACGGCGAAGATCCGCCCGGGCAGCTGCGCGGCGTAGTGGCGCTTGCACTTCTCCAGGATGTCGTCGAAGTCGCCCAGGGGGTACTCGTGCACCTCGAGGAAGTGGGCGATGCCGGGCGTGCATGCCAGCCGCTCGACCATCTCGCGCAGGGTCCGCTGGTCCTCGACCGCGGTCTCCACCTCGAGGTTGTCCCATACGCCGCTCACCGCCAGATCCGGATCGAGGTCGCGCAGCACGGTGCGGATGTTCTTCGCTAGCTGGCGAATGAAACGCTTGCGCACCGGCGGGCTCTTGATGGTGATTTCCGGGAAAACCTTGACGATGAGTTTCATGGAAGCAGCACGGGCCGGTCAGGCAAAAAGGGGGCGCGATTATAGCGGATTCTGCTCAAGACTTGATCAACTATCGAAAGACTGGCGCATGCGCACCAAAACGAAGCAAAACTCCTGATCGAGGCACATAAAAAGAGCGAAACTTTCCGCCAGAATAGCCGGCACCGCCGCGGCAGTTCTGGCGAAGAGCCTTTCCGCCCACGAGGCATTGGCATTAAACTTGCTCCCTTGTGGCGCGACTTGCCTTGGCGGATGATCGCCGCCCGCTTTTACTCGAATTCCCGAGGACCTTTTCTGGTCCTCTCCACCAGGAGGACAACATGTCGAAGTCGCTTCAACTGATCAAAGAACATGACGTGAAGTGGATTGATCTGCGCTTCACCGATACCAAAGGCAAGCAGCAGCACGTAACCATGCCGGCGCGTGACGTGGACGACGACTTCTTCGAATACGGCAAGATGTTCGACGGCTCCTCCATCGCCGGCTGGAAAGGCATCGAAGCCTCCGACATGATCCTGATGCCGGACGACGGCACCGCCGTGCTGGATCCGTTCACCGAAGAGCCGACCCTGATCATCGTCTGCGACATCATCGAGCCTTCCACCATGCAGGGCTATGACCGCGACCCGCGCGCCATTGCCCGTCGTGCCGAGGAATACCTGAAGTCCACCGGTATCGGCGACAGCGCCTTCTTCGGTCCGGAGCCCGAGTTCTTCATCTTCGACGAAGTGAAGTTCAAGTCCGACATTTCCGGTTCCATGTTCAGGATCTTCTCCGAGCAGGCTGCCTGGAACACCGATGCCACCATCGAAAGCGGCAACAAGGGCCACCGTCCGGGCGTCAAGGGCGGTTACTTCCCGGTTCCGCCGGTCGACCACGACCACGAAATCCGCACCGCCATGTGCAACGCCCTGGAAGAGATGGGCCTGAAGGTCGAAGTGCACCACCACGAAGTGGCTACCGCCGGCCAGAACGAGATCGGCGTCAGCTTCAACACCCTGGTGGCCAAGGCCGACGAAGTGCAGACCCTGAAATACTGCGTGCATAATGTCGCCGATGCCTACGGCAAGACCGTGACTTTCATGCCGAAGCCCCTGTACGGCGACAATGGCTCGGGCATGCACGTGCACATGTCCATCGCCAAGGAAGGGAAGAACACCTTCGCCGGCGAAGGCTATGCCGGCCTGTCCGAGACCGCCCTGTACTTCATCGGCGGCATCATCAAGCACGGCAAGGCGCTGAACGGCTTCACCAACCCGTCGACCAACTCCTACAAGCGTCTGGTCCCGGGCTTCGAAGCGCCGGTAATGCTGGCCTACTCCGCCCGCAACCGCTCCGCCTCCATCCGCATCCCCTACGTCAACAGCCCGAAGGCCCGCCGCATCGAGGCGCGCTTCCCGGATCCGGCAGCCAACCCCTACCTGGCTTTCGCCGCCCTGCTGATGGCCGGCCTGGACGGCATCCAGAACAAGATCCACCCCGGCGATGCCGCCGACAAGAACCTGTATGACCTGCCGCCGGAAGAGGCCAAGGAAATCCCGCAGGTCTGCGGCAGCCTGAAGGAAGCCCTGGAAGAGCTGGACAAGGGCCGTGCCTTCCTGACCAAGGGCGGCGTCTTCAGCGACGACTTCATCGATGCCTACATCGAGCTGAAGAGCGAAGAGGAAATCAAGGTGCGCACCTTCGTGCACCCGCTGGAATACGACCTGTACTACAGCGTCTAAGAGCCAGTTTCAGGATCTGGCGAGCTAAGGCCAGGCAAGGCGAAATCGGATGAGAAAGCGCAGTTTACGCGTGGTAAATGAGCATGACTCGCTCCGCTCGCCCCTTCGGGGCCGCACTGAAGTGCGTTAGCCGCAAGCGGCTTCCAAACCCGATTTCAACGCAGCATAGCCGACGCGCAGCAGATCATGAGCAGGCTCTAAGCCAGCCGGCAAGATAGAAAGGCCTCCCTCGGGAGGCCTTTCTTTTTTTGGGTGATCGCCGTAACGCTCCGGCATGCCCGGACTTGCCAGCCCGCCGTCGCGATGCAAGGCTTCATCCAACGACTTTCGCGGGAGCCCTCCCATGCGCAGCGCATTGCCCGGCCTGCTTCTGCTGCTGGCCCTTCCGGCCGGCGCGGAGATCTATAAATACCTCGACGCCAACGGCAATCCGGTCTTCAGCAGCCAGCCGCCCGAAGGCGTGGCCGCAGAAAAGGTCGAACTGCCGGCGCCCAGCATCGTCGCACCGCCGCCCCCCAGCCAGCCGGAAGCGGCCAAGCGCAAGGAGCAGCCTGGAGAGATCCGCTATACCCGCCTCGAGCTGACCGGCATCCCGGACGGCGAGTCCCTGCGCGCCAACAATGGAAGCTTCAGCGTCGACGTGGCCATCGAACCCAAGCTGCGCCCCGGCCACAGCCTGCGCTTGCTGCTGGACGGCCAGCCCTACGGCCAGCCCAGCCAAACGACCCGCCTGGAACTGGTCAACATCGACCGCGGCGAACACAGCCTCGCAGTGGAGGTGCTCGCGGACGACCGCTCCCTTCAGCAGAGCGCTCCGCTCCAGTTCACCGTCCAGCGCACCCACCGACGCAGATAGACGGCACCCATGCGCATCCTGCCCCTCTGCCTGGCCCTGCTCGCCTTCCCGGCGGCGGCCGAGATCTATAGCTACGTCGATGCACAGGGCAACCGGGTCTTCACCGACCAGCCGCAGGGCGGCGCGCTGACGGTAACGGCCGCCAGCGCGCCCGGCCTGTACCCCGGCCATCGCTACCGGCTGCGGCTCGATGGCGCAGCGGCCGGGCCGGACGGACTGCAAGCGGTCTTCGCCCTGAACGGACTGGAGCGCGGCAGCCATCGGCTGGTCGTGGAAATCCTCGATGCCGACGGCCGCACTCTGGAGCACAGCCCCGAGCAGGCCGTGCACCTGAAGCCCCCGTCGTGATCCAAAAGCGCTTGGCCAGGCCCTGCCAGATCGCCGATTACGGCGTGCGCCCGGAATGCCTGCTGAAGGACACGCCGGTGCAGAAGTGGGATATCCCCTACGTGCCTTTCCTATGATTTCCGCCCCGTTTTAGGGCGCCTCCCAATATGCTCTCCTATACTGTCCCCATATTGGGTCACCTCTTTATCCATGGACGCGCCAAAAGCCGGCACAGAGCACGCTTTCGCGCCCTTTCCGAACATTCGGTTCATTTCTTGCATTTGCCGATCCAATACCGGAGCCTTGGTAGACCAGCCAATGCCTAACAATGAAAACCTGCACCGACTGCTGCTGGACAACCTGACCACCGCCACCATCCTGCTCGACGGCGAGCTGCGCCTGGAGTACATGAACCCCGCGGCGGAAATGCTGCTGGCAGTCAGCGGCCAGCGCAGTCACGGACAATTCATCAGCGAACTCTTCACCGAGTCCCCCGAAGCCCTGATCTCCCTGCGCCAGGCCGTGGCGGAGGCACACCCGTTCACCAAGCGCGAAGCCCTACTGACCTCGCTGACCGGCAGGACCCAGACGGTGGACTACGCAGTGACGCCGGTCATCAGCCACGGTCAGACGCTGCTGCTGCTGGAGGTCTATCCACGCGACCGACTGCTGCGGATCACCAAGGAGGAGGCCCAGCTGTCCAAGCAGGAAACCACCAAGCTGCTGGTGCGCGGCCTCGCCCACGAGATCAAGAACCCGCTCGGCGGCATCCGCGGCGCGGCACAGCTGCTCGCCCGCGAACTGCCGGACGAGACACTGAAGGACTACACCAACGTCATCATCGAAGAGGCCGACCGCCTGCGCAATCTGGTGGACCGCATGCTCGGCTCGAACAAGCTGCCGTCCCTGGCGATGACCAACATCCATGAGGTGCTGGAACGGGTCTGCAGCCTGGTGATGGCGGAAAGCGAGGGACGCATCGTGCTGGTGCGCGACTATGACCCGAGCATCCCGGAAGTGCTGATCGACCGTGAGCAGATGATCCAGGCGGTGCTCAACATCGTACGCAACGCCATGCAGGCCCTCACCGGCCAGAACGATCTGCGCCTCGGTCGCATCTACCTGCGCACCCGCACCCGGCGCCAGTTCACCATCGGCCACGTTCGCCATCGCCTGGTGTGCAGGGTGGAAATCATCGACAACGGCCCCGGCATTCCTGCCGAGCTACAGGAAACCATGTTCTATCCCATGGTCAGTGGTCGCCCGGACGGTACCGGGCTGGGCCTGGCCATCACCCAGAACATCATCAGCCAGCACCAGGGCCTGATCGAGTGCGAAAGCCACCCCGGCCACACCCGCTTCTCGATCTACCTGCCGCTGGATCTAGGAGCCTCACCCTTATGAGCCGAAGCGAAACCGTGTGGATCGTCGACGACGACCGCTCCATCCGTTGGGTCCTGGAAAAGGCCCTGCAGCAGGAAGGCATGACCACCCAGAGCTTCGACAGCGCGGATGGCGTGCTCAACCGCCTGTCCCGCCAGCAGCCGGACGTGATCATCTCCGACATCCGCATGCCCGGCGCCAGCGGGCTCGACCTCCTGGCGCAGATCCGCAAGCACTACCCGCGCCTGCCGATGATCATCATGACCGCGCACTCCGATCTGGACAGCGCGGTGGCCTCCTACCAGGGCGGCGCCTTCGAGTACCTGCCCAAGCCGTTCGACGTCGACGAGGCGGTGTCGCTGATCAAGCGCGCCAACCTGCACGCCCAGGAGCAGCAAGGGCTGGAAGCGCCGGCCATCCAGGCCAGCACCCCGGAAATCATCGGCGAGGCGCCGGCGATGCAGGAGGTATTCCGCGCCATCGGCCGCCTCTCCCACTCCAATATCACCGTACTGATCAACGGCGAGTCCGGCACTGGCAAGGAGCTGGTCGCCCACGCCCTGCACCGCCACAGTCCGCGCGCCAAGGCGCCGTTCATCGCGCTGAACATGGCGGCGATTCCCAAGGAGCTGATGGAGTCCGAGCTGTTCGGCCACGAGAAGGGCGCTTTCACCGGCGCCGCCAGCCTGCGCCGCGGGCGCTTCGAGCAGGCCGACGGCGGCACCCTGTTCCTCGACGAGATCGGCGACATGCCGGCCGATACCCAGACCCGCCTGCTGCGCGTGCTGGCCGACGGCGAGTTCTACCGGGTCGGCGGCCACACGCCGGTCAAGGTCGACGTGCGGATCATCGCCGCCACCCACCAGAACCTGGAACACCTGGTGCAGGCCGGCAAGTTCCGCGAGGACCTGTTCCACCGCCTGAACGTCATCCGCATCCACATCCCGCGCCTCTCCGACCGCCGCGCCGACATTCCCGCGCTGAGCCGGCACTTCCTCAACCGCGCGGCCCTGGAGCTGACGGTCGAGCCCAAGACGCTCAAGCCGGAAACCGAGGAATACCTGAGCAACCTGCCCTGGCCCGGCAACGTGCGCCAGCTGGAGAACACCTGCCGCTGGATCACCGTAATGGCCTCCGGCCGCGAGGTGCACGTCGACGACCTGCCGCCGGAGCTGCTCAGCCATAGCCAAGAGAACTCGCCGGCCAACAACTGGGAACAAGCCCTGCGCCAGTGGACCGACCTGGCGCTTGCCCGCGGCCAGTCGAACCTGCTGGACATCGCCGTGCCGGCCTTCGAACGGGTAATGATCGAGAGCGTGCTCAAGCACACCGCCGGGCGCCGCCGCGATGCCGCCCTGCTGCTCGGCTGGGGGCGCAACACCCTGACGCGCAAGATCAAGGAGCTCGGCATGAACGTCGGCAGCGGCGACGAGGAAGACGGCGACGAGGCCTGACCCCTCTCCCGCTCCGATCCGGCCCGCCCCGTGCGGGCCTTTTCATTTGAGTAACCGTCTTCCAAGTCAAGCAGCGTGAAGCGATCTGTCCTCAGGCGGGCTGGCTCTGACCATGGCATTGAGCATGCTCAGCAGCTTGCACATGCAGGCGACCAGCGCCACCTTGGGTAGCTTGCCGGGCAGCCAGCAGTCGTTCGTCGAAGGCCCTGATGGCCGGTTGTGCCTTGGCGGCGGTCAGCGTGGCCATGTACAACATACGCCGGATTTCGAAGCGCCCGCCCTGTACGCACCTGCGGCCCTTGGTGTTTCCGGAGTCGTTGGCCATCGGGGCGACTCCGACCAAGGCGGCGATCTCACGGCGGTTGAGCCTGCCCCGCTCGGGTAACTCAGCGATCAAGGTGGCACTGACCACAGGGCCGATACCACTGGCCGACTTCAGCAGCCTGTCGAGCTTGCCCGTAGTGCTCGCGGACGTGGCCGACCCTCTGGAGCTCGATGTCGTCGAGTTGCGCCTTGATGGCCGCGATGATGGCCTCAAGGCTCGGGTGCAGCCCTGGCGGGGTGATCTGCAGGCACTGGCGTTCAGCATGCAACAGGGTCAGCAACTGCTGGCGCCGGGTCACCCGCGCGACAAGCCACTGTTGCCGGGCGTCGGCCAGCGGACGAGGAAGCGCTCCAGGCCCCCGCGCCGGACCAGCACCGCTGCCAACTCGGCCAGCAGGCGCGCGTCAATGGCGTCGGTATTGGCCAGACGGCCCATGGATTTGGCGAAGTCGCGTGCCTGGCGTGGGTTGACCACCGCCACGGGAAAGCCGGCAGCGGCCTCCATCTCCACCAGCGCCACACCCAGCGGCAGCAAGGCCGCCGCCAGCGCCGAGTGCGCCTTGGCGACGTCGATGCCCATCACAACTAAGGAAGAAACAGATAGGATCTTCAGGGTCCAGCGTGGCGCGGTCGGCCATCGGACAAGGTGATCGACACAGCACGTAGGTCAGCCATGGCAGGCTCCTGAATTCTGGATGCCGCCCCAGTATGGTCCTCTCACTTCAGTTCATAAGCTCATACAAATCTCTGGTTCAGACCACTAGGGCCTGTTAACACTACTCCACGCGGCCGCGACGGAGCCTGTTTTTGCGCGGGGTTAGGCGCGAGGAGAGAAGTTTGGTCATTCCAAATGAACGACGAGCAACGACACATCGCGCAAAAACAGGCCCGTCCCTGCGGGTTGCGCGGCAAATGGCGCCATGCGTCGTTGCGGGACTTGGCAAGGGAATGCCATTCCCTGCGTCCCGCGCCTCGCCTAGCGCCATTTGGCGCGGCAACGCGGCTTGCGGAGAGTAGTGTTAACAGGCCCTAGCACTACAGTTGCATTTTGGAAGTGAGATGAGCCCGCCTGGCCCCGGCCTGATGAGCCCTTCGCCAACATGACCAGGCAATGA
>NZ_BAAGYK010000042.1:0-15791 GCF_054779355.1 Azotobacter armeniacus | reverse complement strand
GCAACCACTTGAGAAGGAGGCAGCGAGAACAGGGGCGCCCTGCGGGCGCCGCGCTATCCCTCCCCGCACTAGAAGTACGGGGTTTCTCGCGCAAATCGGATGAAATTGCTGACGGAAAGCGAACAGCAGCAGGTCGCCGCGGCGATCGAGCGGATCGAGCGTGATACCGATGCCGAACTGGTGACGGTACTGGCGGCACGGGCCGACGACTACACCTATATCCCCTTGCTCTGGGCCGGGCTGCTCGCCTTGCTGCTGCCCGGCTCGCTGAACGTCTTCGGAGGCTGGCTAAGCGCGGGGGACCTGCTGTTGGCGCAATGGGCGACCTTCATCCTGTGCAGCCTGCTGTTTCGCCTTCCCGCCATCACCATCCGGCTGATCCCTCGACCAGTACGTTACTGGCGCGCCAGCAACCTGGCCCGGCGGCAGTTCATCGAACTCAACCTGCATCACACTGAGGCGGAAAGCGGCATGCTGATCTTCGTCTCGGAAGCCGAGCGCTATGTGGAGATTCTGGTGGATAGGGGGATTGCCAGCCATCTGGATGACGCCACCTGGCAGGCCATCGTCGAGACCTTCATCGCCCAGGTGAAGCGCGGTGAGACGCTGCAGGGGTTTCTCACCTGCATCGAGGCCTGCGGCGCGCTACTCAAAGAGCACATGCCTGCCACCCATGAACGCAACGAGCTACCCAACCGCCTGGTGATCCTGTCATAGGGGGGAGCTGAATTCAGCGTATCCTGGCCTCTCCGTGCAGGTCGGGCTTTTTTTCATTGTGCTATGAAGCACGATTTCTTGACGGCGGCCTTGGAGTAACTCAAACAGCAAGGTTACCTGGGCAGGAAGGGGATATGGCCCGCCTGTCACTTCGTCTCGTCGCCCGGCTCCCCTGCATGCTCGTGCTCGCGCTCATGGCCATCGTGCTCGCGGGTGTGCCGATGGCCGCCATGCATGAACAGATGCATGAGTGGACAGGCCAGCAACAACAGGAATGGCAGGTAGGGAACGACGTGGGCCCGGTGCTCGGTCAGCAGGAAATAGCCGGCGATGGCGAGGAAGCCGAGAAAAAACCAGTTCGCGCGACCGGCGCTGCGAAGGGGAAAGTCATGTCGGCTCATGGTGCCTCCTTGGAGGGCGTTAACGGGAGGAATGGCGGTAAGGCAAGGCCACCTCCACATCGGGTGAGTGGTTATCGCTCCGGCGGATGCGCAAATGGATGACATAGGGCATATCGGCGTCCATGCGGAAGAAATTGCCGAAGGTCACGGTACCGGCAATCTGCATAGGCTCCAGAGTCTTTTGCTGGGCCGCACCGCCTAGGGGCTCGACGCGCGCTTGCACGGACGCGTTCGACAGGCGCTTGCCGGTCGCCTCATCGAAAAGGGCTATCACCACATGGTGAGTGCCAGCGCCGCGCGCACTGCTGGGCTTCATGTGCGTGCCCGGTACGTCCAGTTCCTGCAGTACGATAAGTTCCGCCGGCAACACGCCGTAGTAGATCACCAGGCCCTCCTTGCGTACCGGCTGCTCCAGGACATCTGCGTATGCAGTCGCAAACGCAAACAGCAGTGCCAACACGGCGAGCCAGAGCAGAGGTCTACCTGTCCGCGGCGCCGGAAATCCCGGATGACGAAGCGCATGACGTCTCATGGCAAATTCTTCCTCTGTAGTTTCCGACGGATCTCGGCCACGTCCTTGTCGTACTGGCGCACGATGCGCGTGGTCTGTATCAGGGTCCAGACCGGGCACACCAGGAAAATCGCGGCTACGGCAAACGATTTGCCACTCAGCCCGAACAGGTAAAACACGACCGCGATACCGACAGCGCTGACCAGGATGCAAATGGGCTGAACCTTGCGTTTCATGCCATGGCCACCTCGCTGCTTTCAATATGGGCACGCTTGAGCAACGCGGAGTTGACGATCACCGACAGGGAACTGAGCGCCATGGCGGCGGCGGCAATAATGGGATTGAGCAGGCCGAAAGCCGCGACGGGGATGCCGACAGTGTTGTAAATGAAAGCCCAGAACAGGTTCTGCTTGATCTTGCGCATGGTCGCGCGTGACAGCTGGATCGCAGTGACGACGTCGCGCACATCGTTCTTGATCAGGATGATGCCGCCGGTTTCCTTGGCTACATCGGAACCGGTACCGATGGCGATGCCGATATCGGCGGTGGCGAGCGCCGGGGCATCGTTGACGCCGTCGCCGACCATGGCCACGACTTGCCCTTCCTGCTGCAACTTCTGGATCACCGACACCTTGTCTTCGGGCAGCACCTCGGCGATAACCCGCCCGATGCCGACCTGCCGGGCAATGGCGTCGGCCGTGCGCTGGTTGTCGCCGGTCAGCAGCACGACCTGGATGCCACGCGCCTTGAGTTCGCTGACGGCTTCGGCGGCTTCCGGCTTGAGCGTGTCAGCGACCGCGATAATGCCCAGCAGATCGTGGCCTTGGCCGACCAGCATGGCGGTTTTGCCTTCCGCTTCCAGCTGCATCATGGCCTGTTCGGCATGATCGATAGCAATGCCCTGCTGCAGGAACAGGCGGCGATTGCCGAGCCAGACAGTGGCGTCGTGCAACTCGCCACGGATGCCGTGACCCGCGATACCCTTGATGCTATGAGCCGCTTCGAGCACCAAACCGCGTTCTTGGGCCGCGCGCACCATGGCTTCGCCAAGCGGATGTTCGGAGCCGATCTCGACGGCTGCAGCCAGTGCCAGAACGCCCGCTTCATTCAAGTCCTTCATCGGCACGATATCGGTGACAGTCGGTTCGCCACGCGTGATGGTGCCAGTCTTGTCGAATACCACCGTGGTGAGTTTTTCCGCTCGCTCCAGGACTTCGCCGCCGCGGATCAAAATGCCCTTGTCCGCGCTCTTGCCAACGCCGACCATCAGCGCCGCTGGTGTCGCCACACCGAGCGCACAGGGGCAGGAAATGATCAGCACGGCGATGAAGGCGAGCAGGCCCTGCGGGAAATTCCCGAGCGCCCACCAGCCGAGAAAGGCAAGCACGGCGACCAGCACCACCGCCGGGACGAAATAGCCGGTAACCTTGTCCGCCAGGCGCTGGATCTGCGCCGTGCTCGCCTGGGCGTCCTCCACCATCTTGATGATTTGCGCCAGCGCAGTCTGCGCGCCGATCTTCGTGGCCTTGAAGCGGAACAGGCCCGAGCGATTGAGCGTGCCGCCGATCACGGCAGCTCCGGGTTTCTTTTCCACCGGCATCGACTCACCGGTCAGCATCGATTCATCGACACTCGACTCGCCGTCGCTCACTTCACCGTCGGTGGGAATCTTCTCACCCGGCCTCACCACCACGGTTTCGCCGACCATGATGCTTTCGGCCGGGATTTCCTCTTCCTTGCCTTCGCGCAGCACATGGGCCGTGGCCGGCTTCAGATCCAGCAAGCGCCGCACGGCGGCCGAGGATTTCTTCTTGATGATCTCCTCCATGTATTTGCCGAGTAGTACGAAGGCGATGATCACTGCCGACACCTCGAAATAGACGTCGCGCTCTTCGACCTTGACTGGCAGCACCTCGGGGAAAAACAGCACGGCGACACTGTAGAAATAAGCGACGGAGGTGCCGAGTGCGATCAGGAAGTCCATGTTGATAACGCGCGTGCGGACGGCATTCCACGCGCCCTTGTAGAAACTCCAGCCGCCAATGAATTGCACCGGGGTAACCAGCAGGAACAGCCACACGCCCCAGGTGAAAAACGGCAGCGCGGGGAACGGCACCCAGGTCAGGAGGGTGGCGCCGGCAGCGAGACCGATAAAGGCGCCGGCACGCAGGATGGCCAGCGCGAGCACGCCGGTGAGCGCGATAGCCACCCGCGTTTTCATGCGCTTGAGTTCGGCCTCCGGCGACTCGAAGATCTGCTTGCAGCTCCCGCTGCAAAAATAGTAAGTGCGCCCGCCGCGCTCGGTCTTCAGGGCCGTCGCCTTGTCCACCATCATGCCGCAGATGGGATCCTTGGCCTTTTCGCCCAAGCCATGCGTCTTGCCGGAAGCTGCAGACATCATCTCTGTCGAGTTGCCTTCGTGCGGGTTTCCATGCCTGTGATCGTGGCTACTGCCTTCATGCGCAGCATTGCCGACATAGCGCTCGGGCGCCTGGGTGAACGCGGCTTGACAGCGGCTCGAGCAGAACCAGAAGCGACGCCCCTGATATTCCTGGCTGGCCGTAGTCTTCGCCGGTTCGACACTCATGCCGCAGACCGGATCAATCGCCGTCTTCATCGTCCTCATAGGGACACCTCAGCTGGCCGCCGCCACTGGCGAACGGGTATTGAGATGACTGGTGACAACTTTGCGCAGGCTGTCGCCGTCCAGGCTCTCGCATCAGCCGAGCACTGCAACAACGCCCCACCCTGCCAGCTGATTTCGGCATCACTAAAATCTACCGGGCCGTTTTCTCAGGTCACCTCATACCACGGCGAATTCAGGATTTCGCGAGCGGTTTTTGGCCCCCGAGACGAGGAATGAAAGCCGGTACTTCGTTCATGTAATGGCGGTAAGCGTCACCGAACTGGACGAGCGTGTCGCGCTCTTCGGATTTCGCCAATCGCGCGTACATGAATAGGAGGATCGGAAACATGACGAGCGTGATCAGCGTCGGCCATTGCAACAGAAAGCCGAACATGATCAGTACGAACCCCATGTATTGGGGATGACGGACTTTGGCATAAGGGCCTGTCGTCGCGAGTTCCCCGGCACGCTGTGCGTCGTAAAGCACTTTCCAGGCGGAGGCCAGCAACCAGAAGCCCGCGACGATCAAGAGGTTGCTGGCAATATGAAACGGCCCTAAATGGGGACTCGCCTTCCAGCCGAACAAGGTCTCCAGCAGATGTCCGGCATCGTGCGACAGAAAATCGATGCCGGGAAAACGGCTGCCGAGCCAGCCGGAGAGCAGGTAAATCGTCAGCGGAAAACCGTACATCTCGGTAAACAGCGCCACCAGAAATGCGCTGAAAGCACCGAAGCTGCGCCAGTCGCGCGCCGATTTCGGTTTGAAGAAACTGAAAGCGAAGATGATGAACACCAGAGAGTTGATGATCACCAATCCCCAGAGGCCATAGGCGGGCTCATCGTGTGTCACGAACGCTCTCCGTTGAGATTCGTCAAGTGCCAGAACAGGCGGTCTGGTCCCGGCGACTGGAGTATAGACACTGCAGGGTGTTGGCTTCGTGCTTGCTCATGCCCGGCGAGTCGCTGGCCGTACGCCGCGACAGCCGGGCTGTGCTGTTCTTTGGCGGGGGAGCAGTCAGCACAGCGCCTGCTCCTCCGGCCCAGCGCATGCTGGACCAGAAGAGCACGGCATCAGCCGCTTCCCTTAATGGGGTTTGCCAGCCGCACCGGCGCCGGGATCCGCACCGGTGCCCGGGTCAGCAGTGGGGTTCGACATCGTGCGCGCGGCCATCTGCTTCCATACCTTCACATCCTTGTCGGGAAGGGTCACGGTGGCCATGCCATCCCCCCCATCGACTGCCGGTTGCGGCGTTTCGACGAACGTCCATTCGGCGCCCTGGTTCCAGGGACCTCGCATATCGCCCGCGCCCTGGGACATGTTGAAGTAGGTATTGGTGAATTCGGGCATACCCTGCAGCTTCCCTTCGGGGAAGTTGGGTTGCATCGCATGCAGCGCCCTTTCGAACGATTTCTGGTGTGCCAGCTCGCGCGTCATCAGGAATTTGAGTGCGTCCTGGATGCCGGCATCGTCCGTGACATTGATAAGGCGCTCATAAATGATCTTGGCACGGGCCTCGGCCGCGATATTGGAGCGTAGATCAGCCGTGGGCTCGCCAATCGTATCGATGTAGGCGGCACTCCAGGGCACGCCACCCGAGTTGGTCAATGCCGGGCCGCCACCATACAGCAAGGCGGTCATGTGGGAGTCGTTACCACCGCCGGTCAAGGATCGATAGAGATCGGCTTCTTTCTCGACGCCCTCGGCCAGTTGGCCCTTGGCCCCCTTGTTCAACATGCCGACGATCGAACCGATGATCTCCAGGTGACTGAGCTCTTCGGTCGCGATGTCCATCAGCAGGTCTTTCCGGCCCGCATCATCCTCGGCCAGGCTCTGGGTAAAATAACGCATCGCCGCAGCCAGTTCGCCTTGCGGCCCACCAAACTGCTCCAACAGCAAGTTTGCAAGGCCAGGATTCGGTGCCGCAACCCTGACGGTGTATTGAAGACGCTTGTTGTGGACAAACATACAATCCTCCTCAATGGTTAGTCGTAATCTCCTTTTTCATTGCGTCCCGTGTTTTGGCGTTTCGTTGAAACGAGTGGCAAGGCATGCCCCCGACTCAAGGGGGTAGAGCGGACTCCAGCTCGAATAGTTCAGGGAAAATGCCCAATGGTAAAAGCACTCGCTTGAAGAAGGACGACAGGGGGTTTCGAGGGCTCAGCTGCGTAACCGCCAGCCGAGCCCCATACCAGCCAGCCTCGGGCGAAGTCGATGACCGGGGACAGCCAGTCGGACTTCAGCGCCCCGTCAGCGGCACGTCTCTCGACCAACAGGCGGGGCGATCCGGGCGCTGAAACCCGCACAGTCCGGAGTCGCCCGGCCTCCTCGGCGCAAGGCCCGAGCCGCTCGCAGTGCCTGAGGCGATCAATCATTGCTGGTCGATGGACTTCATGCACGCTCAGCTGGCTGCTTGCCGAAAAGAAGATTCTTCATTGACTGCCACCTGCTAGCCATCGATAAAGCCTGAGAGGTGGAACGCTTTGCACGGATCACACCGAATTTGCGATGTACTCACGCAGCCATTGATGCGCGGGGTCGCGATGGGAGCGCTCATGCCAGAGCATGGCCATCTCGTAGCCCGGTACATCAACAGGCGGCTCGACAACCTGCAGCGCACGGGTGTTGCGAACCAAGCGCGAAGGTAACATCGCCACGAGGTCAGTGCTCGCCAAGACCGACATTACAAACAGGAAGTGCGGAACGGAAAGCACCACCCGGCGCGCCAGGCCTGCCTCCGAGAGCGTCTTATCCGTGATGCCGCGAAACCCCCCACCATCCGGCGACACGATCACGTGGTCGAGTTCGCAGAATTGCGAAAGCGTTAGTCGTCTTTTCAAGCGCGGATGACCTGCGCGGCCTACCAGAACATAGCGCTCCGTAAAGAGCGCTTGGCGATGCAAGCCAGACGGAGCGTCCTCGCTGGTATGAAAAGCAAGATCGATCTCCCCCCGCTCCGCTTGCCTGGCTATGCGTGGCGGCACAACTTCAAGGACTGCCAGCCGGGTACCAGGCGCCGCCGAACGCAACCTGCTCAAAGCTGGCAGCAGGATCGTCGATTCGCTGTAGTCGGACGCGGCAACGCGCCACGTATGACGGGCCTTGGCTGGATCAAAGAGGCTGGCGGATGACACCGCGCGCTCAAGTGCCTCAAGCGCTTGCCGCAAAGGTTCGCGCAACTCGTCGGCCCTCGCGGTAGGCCGCATTCCTCGTGGCCCCGGGAGTAACAGTGGGTCGCCAAAGATATCCCTCAGCTTGGCTAGATGGACGCTTACCGAAGGTTGAGAGAAGTTCAGGCGCTCTGCAGTACGGGTCACGTTGTGTTCCGAGAGCAGAGCATCGAGGGTTACCAGCAGGTTGAGGTCCAGCCGCCTGAGATTATTCATGACAATACCTGGAATATTGGATATTCATTTCCAATATACCTGGCAAAGTTCCATCCTGCTCCCGTCTAGCAATGGAGGCCCAGCCATGAATGTTCTTTTCGTCTATGCCCATCCCGAACCCAAGTCATTGAATGGCTCGCTTAAGGACTTTTCGGTCAAACGCCTTGAGGATGCTGGACACGTCGTCCAGGTATCAGACCTGTATGCAATGAAGTGGAAAGCATCGCTCGATGCAGACGACAGCACGGATAGGCAGGCCGATGCCCGCTTTGATCCAACCCTTGACTCCAAGCGTGCGTTCGAGAATGGTCGGCAGAGCAAAGACATCGCACTCGAACAGGACAAGCTACTGTGGGCGGATGCAGTCATCCTGCAGTTTCCCCTGTGGTGGTTCTCGATGCCGGCGATCCTGAAAGGCTGGGTGGAACGCGTCTATGCGTATGGCTTCGCGTATGGCGTAGGGGAACACTCCGACGCACGCTGGGGCGACCGCTATGGGGAAGGCACGATGGCAGGAAAGCGAGCGATGCTGATCGTCACTGCGGGCGGATGGGAATCTCATTACAGCCCGCGGGGTATCAATGGCCCCATGGATGATGTGTTGTTCCCCATCCAGCATGGGATTCTGTATTACCCCGGCTTCGACGTCTTGCCACCGTTCGTGATCTATCGGACAAGCCGAATTGACGAAACAAGATTTTCAAAGATCTGTGACGCGCTCGGACAACGTCTTGATGACCTTTGGAAGATTACGCCGATACCATTTCGCCCGCAGAATACTGGTGCGTACCACATCCCGGAACTCACGTTGCGACCTGATATTGCTCCGGATCAGTTCGGCTTCGCTGCACACATCGCATAGAAATTGCGCCGTCATGCATTCTGTATTGCAGGCGAGATCAGTGACGCCGCTCAGGGAGGTACGGCGGCGCTTGCAGAGAACTGATCAGCGGATTCGCCTTGCAGGTTTCGACCAGCGAGTAGAGATTGGCGCTGGCATGTGCGCTGGCGACGAAGGGCCGGATTGCACTCTCACAGAGGTTGTTCGAGATCGGCCAAGCGCCGTTCTCAACGTAGCGGATCAGCTTCGGCCACTGCCCGCTCAGATACTGAAGTGCCTTGCCCAGCAGACTGCCTGACACGACGGTGGGCAGGTGTTCGAGGAGCATCCCGGCTGCGAACAGCTTGATGAAGCGCGTAGTCAGTTTGGCATTGATGCCGTGTTCTTGCGCCATGCGAGCAACCGATACCCTGGGCCGTAAACAGGCTTCGACCAACGCGCGCTTTGCCTTCTCATCGTACCGACGGCGACCATCGCGGCTACGCCCGACTACTCTTAACTGAGTCTTTCTCTGACATAGGTGTCCACCTAATTTAGGTGGACACTATCATGGGCATTCGGGCCGCCGATTGATAGACGCCGATAACTGACCGCTTACGCTTGTTTTCGGCCTCGGCGCGTTTGTCATGAGTGGTTCGATTGCGCTCCTGCTCACTGGCGGTTTCGTGATGCTTTGGGAGTTTCTCAGGTCGTCCAGGCCTCGCCATAAGGTCACCGCCGATCCGCCTCAAGAGAACCCGGAAAACTGCTCATGAAAGCCATGCCATGAAAAGTATTTTGTTACTAATGCTATTGGTCCTCGTATCAGGATGCTCGGCGAAACCATCTGTGGTTCAAGGTTCCGAGGGGTTTACGGGGAGGGGAAGCAATGAAGTATATATAGTAAGTCATGGTTGGCATACTGGCTTTGTTCTTCCAGCAGAAGAGGTACAAAGGAGGCTTCCCGAATTAAAGAGGCGGTTTGGAAGTGCGGCCTATATTGAGGTGGGCTGGGGGGACGAGGAGTTTTATCAGGCTCAAGAAATAACGACAGGGGTAACGCTGAGGGCGATATTTTGGCCGAGTGAATCGGTAGTGCATGCGGTTGCAGTGCCGACTGCGGTCGATGAGCACTTTTCCAATACCGAAATGGCAAGGTTATGTTTGACTGATGATGAGCTTCGGTCGTTGATGAGCTTTATTGAGGGTAGCTTCTATAAGAATGAGAGGGAAGAAATACTGAAAATGAAGGATGGCCTCTATGGGGAGAGTCAATTTTACAAGGGAGTGGGTGAGTACCATTTAATGAATACCTGCAACGTATGGACGGCGAAGGGCTTGAAGAGTGCCGGAATGGATATATCTCCTGCATTCAAGTTGACTGCACGCAGTGTCATGAAGGCGATCGCGCAAACAGAGTGCAACACCCAACCAATCCGGTGATATTTTGATGTGGGCCAGTACCTTCACACGCCGACTCAACGCTTGGCCGGGATGTCCGGCGACGATTGGGGCAAATAGGCGCGACTTTCGACGAGAGCCTTCTCGGGGACGGGCTTGTCCTGTGCCAGACGCTTGAGCGTCCGGTAAATCTGGCGACCGATCTCGCGGCTTTCCGCGCTCAGATAGGCCTGCACCAGGCCCTCGTCGAGCAGCGCGCGCCGTGCCGCGTCAGGCTCGGGGGTGACAATGATGATGACCGGATGCGCACCCTTTTTATCGAGTTCGGCGAGCAGCGGGCCGATTTGCCGTCGATAGATGTCGGCTCGATGAACCAGCCAGGGGCTGAGGCTGATGAGGGTATCGACCTGGCTGTCGGAACTCAGCAGAGTGGTGAGCTGGAACAGCGCACTCTGTTGAGTGTCGGCGCCAAAGAGCGGGCAGCGGTCCGGCTCGCTCCAGCCATTCTCCCCGCTCAGCCGATCGGCCCCCTCATGGCTTGGGATGCCGCCGAGCTGCTGGCGAATGCCCTTGAAGCGCTCTTGGTAACTCATGTCGTGTGGGCCGCCGCCGCTCAGGATGCACAACCTTCCGCCCTGCGGCCTGAAGTGCTGGGCGAGCATGCCCAGCCGCTGGCCGAAAGCCAGGTTGTCGAGCCCGACGTAGCCGCGGCGCAAATGCCGCTCGGCGGGCTCCAGGTCCGAATCGAAGGTGATCAGCGGCGTCTGGCCCAGCCGCTTCAGCGCGTGATTGGCCAGCCACTTCGAATGGGTCACTGACAGGGCGATACCGTCCAGGTTCTTGGCGAGGGCCTGCTCCAGGACACTGTTCTGCAGACGAAAATGCGCCGACCCTGAAGCGCCCAGCAACAGACAGGTATCGCCTTGGGCCCGGGCCGCCTCGGCACAGCCCTCACCAATCAGAATGAAGTAGGGATGGTCGACCCGCTTGGCGACCAGCGCGAACTGCAAGGGCTCGGCACGGGCAAGAGGAGCGGGCAGCAGCCCGAGAAGCAGGCTGACAGCGGAAAGAAAGCGGCACAACGGCAATCTTTTCACATCGAATACTTGCGAATCGCAGAATGCACGCAGGAATGATAGGCCTTGGGCATCCGTTACACGCAGCCAGTAGTCGGAGGGACAGTCTGCAATTGGCAGGAGGCCCCCTTCTCAACGCTCCGCCGGGATATGTGCTGGCGACTGGGGCAGATAAATGCGGCTGTCGACGAGAACCTTCTCGGGGACAGGCTTGCCCTGCACCAGACGCTTGAGCATCCAGTAGCTTTGGCGGCCGATTTCACGGCCTTCCATGCTCAGATAGGCCTGTACCAGACCGTCGTCGAGCAGCGCGCGCTGTGCCGCGTTGGGTTCCTCCGGGGTGGTGATGATGATGGCCGGGCGCGACCCCTGTTTATCGAGTTCGGCGAGCAGCGGGCCGAGCTGTCGGCGGTACATGTCAGCCCGGTAAATCGGCCAGCTGCCGATGCTGATGATGACGTCGAATTGGCGGGTGTTCAGCAAGGTGGTGAGCTGGAGTAGCGCGCGCTCTGGCGTTTCGGCTCGCTCCAGGGGGCAGCGGTTCGGCTCGCTCCAGCCATTTTCTCCCTTCAGCCGATCGGTTCCCGCCTGGTCCGGGATACCGCCAAGTTGGCGGCGGATGCCTTGCAGGCGCTCCTTGTGGTAGGTGTCCTGCAGGCTCAAGACACACAGCTTTCCACCCTGCGGCCTGAAGCGCTGGGCGAGCATGCCCAGCCGCTGGCCGAAGACAAGGTTGTCGAGTCCGACATGGCCACGGCGCAGATGCCGCTCTGCCGGCTCCAAGTCCGAATTGATAGTGATCAATGGTATCCGGCCCGCCCGTTTCAGGGCATGCTCGGCCAGCCACTTCGACCGGGTCACCGCCAGGGCGATACCATCCAGGTCCGTGTCGAGGGCCTGCTCCAGGGCTTGATTTTGCTGGCGGAAATGCGTAGGCCCTGATGAAGGGCCCAGCAATAGACAAGTATCGCCCTGGGCCCGGGCGGCCTCGGCGCAGCCCTCGCTAGCCAGGATGTAGAAGCATTGGTCGGCCCGCTTGGCGAGCAGTGCGAATTGCAACGACTCAGCATCACTAAAAAATACGGGCAGCAGCCCGCAAAGCAGACCACCAACGGAAAGAAAGCGGCACACTGGCGATCTTTTCAAATCGAATCCTTGCAGGTTGCAGAACTCCGATAGAAATGATAGGTCCCGGGCATCTGTTACATGCAGCCAGTAGTCGGAGGCCATAGCCGATCTGCAATTGGCAGGAAAACCTTTTCTCAACGCTTCAAGGAGATGCCCGGCAGTGATTGGGGCAGGTAGACGACGTGGCTGTCGACGAGAACCTTCTCGGGGACGGGCTCGCCCTGCGCCAGACGCTTGAGCATCCGCTAGCTTTGACAACCGAGCTCGCGGCTATCCATGCTCAGATAGGCCTGTACCAGCCCCTCGTCGAGCAGCGCACGCTATGCAATGTCGTTATTAACCAAACCTAAAAATAAATTTGTCAGGAAATCCGGTTTTCGCGGTTTCCAAGAATAACTTGGTCAGTCTATTAATAGGCCGAATCAATAGTTCGATAACTTGCCTTTCAAGGGCGTCTCGGCAATCGGCAGGAAGGATCGCCCGCTCCTTACAAGGCTGTACGGCGTGCCGCCTACGGCATCCTACCCGTCGCCATGGGGCGCCCCCTCCCTGGCCCGGGCCTGGAACTCGTCCAGCGGGACTCCGGTCGGTACTTCAATGAATCCTGTACTGCAGAGTGCGATTCGGCGAGCCCGACACGAGACGAATCGATGGAAAGATGGAAAAGCAAGGCGAATACCTGCGCAAATGTGGTTGCTCGTTGCGTCCTGGCTGCTCTCCGGAGCCACTGCACCCGGAGCCGAGGGCAGTCTGATCGCAGGCGGGCTGATCATAGCCTTGAGTGTGCCCCTGGGGCCGATTCGTCACCATTACGCCGGCAGGAACCGCCTACGACGCTTACCGTTGGCCAGACCCGCCTCGCCTGAGCATGCCCAGGAGACTTCGCCCATGGCCGACTCCCCCCTCACGGTCGTGATCTGCGGCGCCACCGCCGGCGTTGGCCGCGCTACCGCCCATGCCTTTGCCCGGTCGGGCTACCAGGTCGCGCTGATCGCCCGGAGCGAACGGGGCCTGGCCGACACCCAGGCCGAACTGCAGTCGGCCGGCGCCAGAGTCCTGACAATCGCCGCCGACGTCGCCAACGCCGAAGACATCGAGCGGGCGGCCGCCCGGGTGGAAACCGAACTGGGGCCAATCGCCGTGTGGGTCAATTCGGCGATGGTGACCGTCTTCGGCCCTGTCAGCCGGTTGAGTGCGGAGGAATTCCGGCGCGTCACCGAGGTGACCTATCTCGGTTTCGTACACGGCACGTTGGCGGCCCTGCGCCATATGACGCCACGCAACCGGGGCACCATCGTCCAGGTGGGGTCGGCCCTGGCCTATCGGGCCATTCCGCTGCAATCGGCCTACTGCGCGGCGAAGTTCGCCATCCGGGGCTTCACCGATGCCCTGCGCTGCGAACTCATCCACGACGGGAGCCGGATACGACTGACCATGGTGCAGCTTCCAGCCCACAACACCCCCCAGTTCGACTGGGCACGCAACAAGATGGACAAGCGTCCGCAACCCGTGCCGCCGATCTACCAGCCGGAGGTGGCCGCGCGCGCCATCCTGCGGGCGGCCACCGAGGCTCCCCGCGAACTCTGGCTGGGGCGCGCCACCCTGCAGGCCATCGTCGGCACCATGCTCATGCCCGGACTGCTCGACCGCATGCTGGCCAGGAAGGCCTACCAGGGGCAGCAGACCGAAGAGGATGCGGACCCGACCCGTGCGGACAACCTCTTCCAGCCGGTCGAGGGGCAGCATCGCACCGCAGGGCGCTTTGCCGATCACGCCTGGGACAAGGCCCAGGGCTTCGGCTCCGAGATGGTCGGCGTAATGCTCGCCGCTGCCGTGGCGGTGCTGGTCCTGGTT
This sequence comes from Azotobacter armeniacus, assembly GCF_054779355.1. Classification (NCBI taxonomy): domain Bacteria; kingdom Pseudomonadati; phylum Pseudomonadota; class Gammaproteobacteria; order Pseudomonadales; family Pseudomonadaceae; genus Azotobacter; species Azotobacter armeniacus. The sequence goes on along the minus strand of NZ_BAAGYK010000042.1, from coordinate 1,873 downwards.
GTCGCTGCGCTCATTGCCTGGCTGGCAGACTGACCAAGCCCTTCGCACACCAAACAAACTTCAAAGCCGTGCAGTCGCGCTCTCAGCGAAACTCCTTGTTGTTCAGGTTGTGCCGGGCCATGCGCAGGCCGAGGATGCGCCGGATCAGGCCCAGGTCGACAGTGGCCACGTAGTTGCTGCCGACCAGCAGCTTCACCGACAGGCCCAGGCGGCGCTCCAGGTAGACCTGCAGGGGTCGGTTGAGTCGCTCCACCACCGCCTGGGATTCGCCGGGCAGCAGTCCGCATCTGAGGGCTTTCATGGCTGGCTGAAGAGCTATTTGTCGCGCCACCGGCAAGGCGGCATCCGAGGGATATACAGCAAGCTCCGTTCCACGCGGCGCAAGCACCCGCAAATCCCGCCCTGGCCAGGCGCAAGCCCACGGATGCGTACGAAAGGCCGGCGCATTGCGCACGCGCCGGTACATTCCGGGTCCAAAGGCGCGGGGGAGACGGCGCCGCCGGGCAAGTGTGGCCACGAAACCGAACGCCCGCCGGGCACCGGCCCCGCGCCGCGCCGCGACGCGCCGCGCAGGACCGGCAAGCGGGAAGCTGCTGCCGGCACTGGCGCCGGCCTTGCGAGAAGCGATCCGTCCATCCTGCCCAAGAGCCCCCCACCATGCCCGAATCCCCCCCACCGCGCCCGGCCGGCGCCCGGATCTACCACCTGCGGCCCTATTACTCCAGTCACCGCCTGCCGCCGGACTGGCGCGAGGTCCGCGCGGACATCTGGCTGCAGTCCCTCACCACCTACGCCTACAACCCGGCCCGCCTGGGCCACGAGGCCGAATCCCTGGAGGCGCTGGGCAAGGTGGAGGATTTGGACCCCAGCGGCAAGCTGGGCGCATCCCGCTTGCGCCAGGTCTCAACGGCCAGCGCGGCGACGCTGTCATGCTCTTTCCCAAGGAATTCGAGAACTGACGCTTTCCGCAGAAGACGGCGCAGCAGCAGAGCGCGGGCTGATCCCCCCAGGCAGTGCCTGTCACCGTCGGTATATGGATCTCCAGGCGCAGCAGTTCGAGCAGCCCCCAGGTAGAGGCGCTGCGCGCAGAAAAGAAGGGTGTCACGTCCCCTCTGCCCGCCTCTGGTGGAGCAGGTGTAGGACACGGGATCGACGCCTGCGCCAGGCAAATCGTGCATTTGATCGGAAGGGTGATGACGAGCCGCTACGCTTCCCACATAATAAGAATTATTATCATTATGCTGGAAACCGAGACCCCGCCGTGGACACAGGCAACGTCGATCGTCATAGCGTGCTGCACAGCCTCTACCTGGACCATCGCCTCTGGCTCAACGGCTGGCTCAGGCGCCGGCTGGGCTGCCCGCACAGCGCCGACGACCTGACCCAGGACGCCTTCGTGCAGGTCATGGGCTCCCGGGACCTGCTGCGGCTCGAACAGCCGCGGGCCTTCCTGACCACCATCGCCAAGCGGCTGCTGTTCAACCACTACCGCCGCCAGGACATCGAGCGCGCCTACCTCGAAGCCCTGGCGACGCTACCGGCGGCGGAGCAGCCCAGCGAGGAAGTCCGTGCCATCGCCATGGAGACCTTGCTGGAGCTGGCGCAGCTACTGGAAGACCTGCCGCTGCCGGTCCGCCAGGCGTTCCTCTACGCCCAGCTCGACGGCATGCCCTATGCCGAGATCGCCGAGCGCCTGGGCATCTCCCTCGCCACCGTCAAGCGCTACATCGCCAAGGCGGCGCAGCGCTGCTATTTCGCCGAGCTCTACGATTGACTGCTCCCCTCCCTAAAGGAAGGGGATTCCCAATTCACTGAGAACAGGACACGGATACTTGACCCATGCCGCTTACATTCTCTCCAAGGGCTAACACCG
>NZ_BAAGYK010000041.1:0-2548 GCF_054779355.1 Azotobacter armeniacus | reverse complement strand
GAACTGGGTGTTACCTGAAGCGCCGGGAAGAAAAAGCAATTTGAGCGGTGTATTCAGCATGTGTTGTGCGCAGCTCCTAAGGGTTTAGTCATGATTAGCCTGCTACTCCATGCAGTCCATTCGTTCGAGCTTGGCCAGGATCAAGGCCACCGCTTGGCGCCATTGGTTTCGCCCTGGACCTCCTCGGGCACAAAGAGCGCTGCCCCGCTCGATTTGGTCAAGTTCGCCATGAGAACACGAGAGCAGCGGCTCGCCTACGCGACCTTGCATTGGCTCACTGCTGCGAGACTGCATTGAGCGCGGGCCGGCCGATCCAGGGGCAGCTCAACCCCTTGGGTGGGAAGGCAACTCGTTGGCACGTCTGCAAGAAGACGCGCTCCTGTCCGGTTATACTCGCGCGCCGATTTTCTACTTGGACAGACCAATGAACAAAGCCGAACTGATCGCCGCCGTTGCCGACTCCGCGGACCTGCCGAAGACGACCGCCACCATGGTAGTGGACGCCTTCACCACGGCCATCACCGGCGCCTTGCAGCAGGGCGAGAATGTCGCCCTGGTCGGTTTCGGCACCTTCGAGGTGAAGGAGCGCGCCGCCCGCGAAGGTCGCAACCCGCAGACCGGGGCCGCGATCCAGATCGCTGCCGCCAAGCTGCCGGGCTTCAAGCCAGGCAAGGGCCTGAAAGACGCCCTGAACTGACTCCCTGCCGGCCTCATCCTGCATTGAGCGCTGGCGCCCAGCAGGGGGCAACTATCCTTGGATGGGAAGGACAGGCCTGAACAGAGGAGGGCCGGGCAGGCAAGAAAGGCGGATCACCCTGGCTGGCCGCTCCTGATCATGAGGCTCCATGTCTGGCCTGCAACTGGCTGGTGCTCTTCACTCCCCCAGCCCCTCACCTGCCTGCCTCACTTCATGGCCGCCGCTACTTCCGCCTTCCTCACCAACTGCACGAACTCGCTGCGGTAGCCGTAGAGGTCTTCGCCCTTGTTGCTGTTGGCCAGTTTGATGGCATCCTGGTAGCTCCAGTTACCGCTGTACTGGCCGCCCTTCAGCAGTTCGGCGAAGCCGGCCACCGCCGTGGCGAAGGCCGTTTCGCGGGCCATTCTCGCCGACAGTTCACCGCCATCGATTGGGATCGGGGTGGTGATCAGGCGCGAGCTGCTTTCTTCCGGCAGTTTGTAGCGGATCTTCAGGAAGCCGTATTCACGGGCGTGGCCCTCGGCGGCCGGCTGCTGCGGCTGGTAGCGCGAGGGTTCGAGTAGGCCGCTGGCGCCACCGGCCGGGGTGATTTCGTAGATGGCGGTGACGCGGTGGCCGGCGCCGATGTCGCCGGCATCCACCTTGTCGTTGTTGAAGTCTTCCTGTTTGAGGGCGCGGGTTTCGTAGCCGAGCAGGCGGTATTCGCTGACGGCCTGCGGGTTGAACTCCAGTTGCAGCTTCACGTCCTTGGCGATGGGGAACAGGGTGGAGCCGGCTTCGTCCACCAGTACCTTCTGCGCTTCGCCCAGGGTGTCGATGTAGGCAGCCACGCCGTTGCCGTTTTGCGCCAGCGCCTGCATCAGCTGGTCATGGTAGTTGCCCTGGCCGAAGCCGAGCACCGACAGGTAGATGCCTTCGTCACGCTGGCGCTCGATGAAGCCCTGCAGCTCCGCGTTGCTGGTGATGCCGACGTTGAAGTCGCCGTCGGTGGCGAGGATCACCCGGTTCACCGCGTCCTTATTGAAGCTGGAACGGGCCAGCTGGTAAGCCAGCTGGATGCCTTCGCCACCGGCGGTGGAGCCGCCGGCACTGAGGCGGTCGAGGGCGGCGAGGATCTTCTGCTTCTCGCTGGCCTGCGTGGGTTCCAGCACGGTGCCGGCCGCGCCAGCGTAGACAACGATGGCAACGGTATCGCTCGGCTGCAGCTGGCTGAGCAGCAGGCCCATGGACTGCTTGACCAGCGGCAGCTTGTCCGGGCTGTTCATCGAGCCGGAGACATCCAGCAGGAACACCAGGTTGCTGGCCGGGTGCTGCGCGCGCGGCAGTTCATAACCATGGATGCCGATGTGCAGCAGCTTGTTGCCCGGCTTCCACGGCGAGTCGGTCACCGTCACCGTGGCTTTGAATGGGGTTTCCCGGCTGTCCGGCAATGGGTAGTCGTAGTCGAAGTAGTTGAGCATCTCCTCGAGCCGCACGGCGTCCTTCTGCGGCAGCAGGCCTTGGTTGAGCTGGCGGCGCACGAAGCTGTAGGAGGCGGTGTCTACGTCCACCGAGAAGGTGGAGACCGGCTCGGCAGCGACGCTCTTCACCGGGCTGGGATCGACCGCCTCGAAACGCTCGCGGCCGACTTCCTGATACTGGGCAGGCGGCGACACTTCCGCCAGCGGCGGTGCGGCAGCCACCATCTTGCGGCTGGCCTGCGGCGCAGATGGCCTGGGCTGGGTGATTGTCGGAGCCGGTGCGCTGCCCACGCTGCCCATTTCCTGGCTGACGGAGTCGGCCATGGCCTGGCCCTTCGCCAGTCCGGCCACGGCTTCGCGTTCGGCTGCAGCATTCTCTGCCTGACGCCTT
>NZ_BAAGYK010000040.1:0-83467 GCF_054779355.1 Azotobacter armeniacus | reverse complement strand
TGAGCTGGCTGGCCAAAACCCCGGAGCGGGTAGTTGCCTATTTCCAGCATGCGTCGGTGCGTTATGCCACTTAGATTGGGTATTTGATTGCCGGGTTAATAACCGCTGCCGGTGAGGATGCTCCATGGCAAGAAGCCTTCATGGCTCAGCCAGAACAACGCTGAGAGTCGAGCCGAGCTCCCAGTGTGGCCTGCCTCAACGATAAGCAGTATGGCGATTCGCTCAAATTCTCCAAGCGGTTCCCGCACTGTCCGTAGATATCCTCAAATACTCCTCTCAAACTAGGGTCTCAACACACCTCAATCTGCGGATATAAGCTGCGCAGCTTGACCCTTGCACCCTGGGTGGTGAACTGCCATCGAGGTGGTTGCGGCGTTGCTGCCATGTGGCGACCTCCTTACGCATCAGCTCGAGGGAGTCGATGCGCCTATCAACATGCGTCGAGAGGTTCAAAACGGAGCAGGAAAAAATATCGGTCGGAGAGGGCGGCTCGCTGGCGAGCCACCCCCTCAAGCGAACCGCTCAGTGATGAGCAGGCTCACTCCTTGGCCTGAAGGTCCGGAACCCAGGCGGCCAGGTAGCCCTTTACATCCACGTTCTGGGTGCCCTTCACCTGGACGGTGAGGCGGCCGTCCTTGTCGGTCTTGAGCCGCTCCGCGTGGTAGCCCATGGCGTCGACGAACCACTGGTTACGGTGCTTGGCACCCATGTCGATGGTGATCGTCGTGTCCAGCGCCGGGTTGTTGCCGGCGACCACGGCCACACCTGTCTTGCGGTCATTGCCGAGACGAATGTTGCTGACCAGATCCTCACCGTTGGTGCCAGTGTTGCTGTCCTCGTAGCGAATCACCTGCTCGCCCTTGGCGAACTGCTTGCGCATATTGAGGATATTCACGATGTCGTCGCGGTACGGTGTCGGGGTCGACATGTACGGCTTCGAGGACATGAACATGTCGCCGTAGAAGACGGTCGGCACGGTGTCCTTGGTGGTCAGCAGGACGGCATACATGGCCGGGACGTTGTGGGGCGCCCACTGCTTCTCGACGCTGTTGCGGTCCATATCATACTTCTCCAGCTGGCGCAGCTCGTAGGGCTGTGTACCCCACTCGTGGCCGCCGGCCTCTTCTTCGGTCAGCGGGACGGTCACCAGGATGTTGTGCTCCTGGTCGTGGTTGTTCACGAACGACCAGTTGGGCAGGGCCGGACCGCCGTTGACCCGGTCGATCAGCGATGCCTCGAAGGCGTAGCGCAGCGGCGCCCAGTCACGGCCGAAGGAGAACATCAGGCCCGAGAAGGGACCGGCGTCCATGGCCATCTGGCCGTAGTTGTTGGACTGCTCGAAGTCGACCTGCTGGTCCACGTAGGACTCGATGTAGCTCAGGTGCTCGTTGACGTCCTCGCCGGCGAAGTAGTTGAGCCTCTGGCTGACTTCGTCGCGCAGCATATCGGTGTTGATATGGGAGGCGGCATCGATGCGGAAGCCGTCGAAGCCGAAGTCGAGCAGATACTTCTGCCAGTTCAGTTGCTCCTGCTGCACATCTTCGCGGATGGTGTCGAGGTCGTTGCCCACCAGGTACTCGAAATCGAGCACGTTGGTACCGATGTGCGACGGGTCGTTCTCGGGACCGTCGTAGCGCAGAACGCCGGCCTGGGCGTCCTCTTCCGACTTCTTCGAGTAGCCGGGCTGGGCAGCCAGGTAGTCGTCCATCAGCGGGCCGATGGGGTTGGGGGTCATGCGCAGCTCGGCCAGCATGGTTTCGCGAATCTCTTCGTCGCTGCCCGTGTAGCCGTTCTCGCGCACGAAGTCCATGAAGGTCTGGACGACGACATCGGCGCGCGGCTCTTCGTAGTACAGGAAGAGGGGCGCGTACACGGCGTCGGCTTCGCTGTCGGCGTTCTCGACTGCGAACCAGGTGTCGGCCAGCAGATAGTTGTCGACGGTGTTGATCGTGCCGTACTTGGCCGCGTCGCTCTCGGCCAGCCACTGCGGCAGGTAGTTGTCGGGATGCTGCGGACCGAAGTAGCGCCAGGGCACATTGCTCGCATCGGTGAGCACCCGGAACATGCCCTGGTACTGCGTCGTGGTCCCGTGGAAGTGGAAGTAGTCCCACTCCTTGATCACACCGTGCTCGGCCTGCCCCGGCGCTGAGCCCTTGCTGTAGGTCGAGTAGAGGTACTTGTCGATGGAGGGGTTGTTCGGGTTGCCGTACATGTCGACGCCCGTCACGGGCAGCACATGGCGTTCATTCAGGCCGATGATCTGGTTCGGGACCACGTCGACCTGGATGCGGATGTCGTTGTTGTGCAGGGCGTTGATGGCCGCCTTCAACTCGTCGGCAGTACCGTATTTGGTCGGGCCCTTGCCGTAGGCGCCGAGGTCGTAGCGGTCGGCGATCGCGTAGCCTTCGCCGTATTTGGAGTCGGAAGCAGCGCGGTAGGGGGGCGGCGACCAGACATCGGTGATACCCCACTGCGCCAACTGCGGAGCATTGTTGGCCAGGGCGTTGTAGGTCGCATTGTCGTTCGGCTGATAGAGTGCGAACGCCTGGAAGATGACATGCTCGTCGAGTTTCTCGTTGGAGACGAATACGTCACTCGACGTGGACTCCCGGACCTTGCCGTCGTACTTGTTCACCTCGACCTTCACGCCGTCCGGTCCGGTGGTGATCGCCTTGATACCAAGGAGCCCTTTTCCGCCCTTGTCCTGCTGTTTTTCCTCATCCGACTCGCCAGGCTGCGCTTCGCGCCACTTCACGCTGCCCTTGCCATCGCGCACCTGCTCGAGCGCCGTAGGGGCCGGTGCCGCAACCGCCGTGCCTGACAACAGGCCCGAAATCGCGATGCTGAGTAGGGAAACTGCAAAAAACTGGCTTGGTGATGTTCTCATATGGAGTTCGCTTTACCATGGGTGATGAGAAGTCACGACAGGGGGGCTGCCAGGGGCAACCTCCTGCTTGCCAGGGTGGCGTTGGGTGTGCTCATGTCGATACCCCTGGCTCTTCTCTGTTGAATGATCCATCAGAAGAGGACATGCGCAGTCTTGCCAGACATTGCTGCATCAACTCGGGTGCGCCTGATCCGCACGCGGTGCAGGCGCACTGCATGCACGGGGCAACACCGCACTGCGTGATGCCCATGGCATCAGCAGGGACGAGTGAAATGGCAATAGTTCAGAATGCGAACACGAAAAACGTGCCGGCATACAAAACTGGCAGTCCCGCTATCATCGGAAATTTCCGTTAGACCGGAGACTTTGCGTCGCCATCTTTCGATGGTTTTGCCTTTTTCAGTTCAGCTACCGCTCACAGAGGGAGGGTTAACCAGGTGGGCGTGAGCTGGGTAGTGCCTCTAAAGACAGCGCTGTCTTTATAAGCAGGCTAACGATAACATACAAAAATGCATTCGTTCACTAAATTGATGGCGGTTTGAGTCAGTCGAGATGTTTTCGACCTGTACGACGGCTAATTGCGCAGAAAACAGCAATTCAGAAGTGATCTTGCTCAGCCTCTGTGGACGCCCCGTTAAGTGACAGGCGGATTCGTCCGACTGTGCCCGCCCTTGGCTGGGCGGCAGGTCTTGGTGGTAGCGCTCAGGCCCCGCCAGCCTGGATGCTCGCCTGGTAGGCGGCGACGAAGTCGTCGAAGTTGCCGCTGTCCCGGCGTTCCAGTTCGGCCTGTTCCGCCAGGGAGGCGCGGGTCTCGGCCTCGAAGGCCTGACGTTCCTCCTCGCCCAGCGGGCGGGCGCGGAAGGTTTCGGCGTGGGCCAAGCTCTGGCGCAGGGCGAAGGCGCGGAAGCTTTCGCCACGTTCGCGCAGGGTCGTCAAGACCCGGGCCGAGGGAGTGAGATCGGGGTTGGCGACCTTGGCCTGCTGGGCGTGCAGGGCGCTCCGGTAGGCGTCGCCGCCGTAGGCCCGGTCGAGCAGTTCAGCGAAGGGCTGCAGGCATTCGAGCAGCTCGCCGGCCCAGGCCGCGAACGGTACCGTTTGTCCCTGGCGCTGCAGGTGCAGGCCGGGGCGGCGGCCCTCCCTGACCACCTTGAGGAAGTTGCCGGTGCAGCTGGCGCATTCTACCGGGGCCAGGCAGGGGCTGTCCTCGAGGGCGCAGAACAGCAGGAAGGCATCGAGGAAGCGCGCCTCGTCGAGGTCGATGCCCAGCGGCAGGAAAGGGTCGATGTCCAGGCAGCGCACCTCGATGTATTGCACGCCGCGGGCGACCAGCGCCTGGATCGGCCGCTCGCCGCTGCCGGTGACGCGTTTGGGGCGGATGCTCGAGTAGTACTCGTTTTCGATCTGCAGCACGTTGGTGTTCAGTTGCAGCCATTCGCCATCACGCTGGGTGCCAATCTTGGCGTAGGGCGCATAGGGGGTGGAGACCGCCCGGCGCAGGCTGTCGGTGTAGCTGGTCAGGTCGTTGTAGCAGGGGGTCAGGCCGGCCTGGGCGTTGTTCTGGTAGCCCAGGTCGCTCATCCGCAGGCTGGTCGCCCAGGGCAGGTAGAGGGTGTCGGCGTCGAACTCCTGCAGTTGGTGCGGGCGGTCACGCAGGAAGCTTCGGTCCAGCGCCGGCGAGGCGCCGAACAGGTACATCAACAGCCAGCTGTAGCGGCGGAAGTTGCGGATCAGCGCGATGTAGCGTTCGGACTGGAAGTCACGGGCGCTGCGTGTGTCGCCCTCGGCCTGCTGCAGCCGCGGCCAGAGGGATTCCGGCAGGGAGAAGTTGTAGTGGATGCCAGCGATGCACTGCATGGTCTTGCCGTAGCGCAGCGCGAGTCCCTTGCGGTAGACGTGCTTGAGCCGGCCGATGTGCGAGCTGCCGTAGCGGGCGATGGGGATGTCATCTTCCGCCGGCAGCGGGCAAGGCATCGATGGGCTCCACAGGTATTCGCCGTCGAGCTTGGCGCAGGCGAAGCGATGGATGCGCTCCAGTGCGGCGAGGGTCGCCGCCGGGTCGGTCTCGGCGGGAGTGATGAACTCCAGCAGCGCCTCGGAATAGTCGGTGGTGATCCGCGCATGGGTCAGCGCCGAGCCCAGCGCCGCCGGATGGGGCGTCTGGGCCAACTGGCCGGCGGCATCGACGCGCAGGCATTCCCGCTCGATGCCGTGCAGGCAGTGCCTGAGCAGGGACTGGTTGGCGGGCTCGCCCAGCAGGGCCAGGCGACGGGAGAGAAGCTCGCTCAAGTTCGGATTCCTCAGGCACGATCGGCCCAATATGGGGGCTGACAGGAGGCTATACAAGTATTGTTGGCCCTGGGCCGAAGGGAAAATCGCAGCGGCGGGACAAGCACATGCGCGGGGCAGGGCAGGGAGGTGGCCCCGGCGGCGACAAGAGCGTCGCGGCCCGGGCCGCTCCCGGCGGCGGAGGCCTACAGGCGGGCGAAGGTAGTCAGTGCCTTGGCCACCAGCTTGCCCGCTTGGTGCACTTCGGCCTCGATCACCTGGGTGCGCTTGCCATTGTGCTCGACCCAGGCGCGGCAGGTCAGTTCGCCCGCGCTGACTGGGCGGATGTAGTTGACCTTGCACTCCGGGGTGACGCTGTCCGGCGTGCCGTCGCCCAGGCTGTGGCTGGCCTGACCCATGGCGCTGTCGATCAGCGAGAACAGCGCGCCGCCGTGCAACTTGCCGTGCAGGTTGCGCAGGCCGTCGTGCATGGCCAGGCGCACCGTCGCCTCGCCGCCGCCGGCGGCGAGGGTCTCCAGGCCGAGCAGGCGCCCGAAGGCGCTGCTCTTGCCGACCTCTTCCGCTTGCATGCTCACGGGGTTCACTTCCTCAGGTGCTTGGCGTTGGCGAACAGCGCGGCCATGGCGTTGTTCGCCGGTGCCGGCTTGTCCTGGCCGGAATGGCGCTCGCTGCGCGGGGCATTGCCGCGCGGCTTGCCGCCGCCACGCGGGCCCTCGACCTTCTCGCCGGGGGTGTCGCCCATGCGCATCGACAGGCCGACGCGGTTGCGCGGGATATCCACCTCCATCACCTTGACCTTGACGATATCGCCGGCCTTGACCACCTCGTACGGGTCCTTGACGAATTTCTCCGACAGCGCGCTGATGTGCACCAGACCGTCCTGATGCACGCCGATGTCGACGAAGGCACCGAAGTTGGTCACGTTGGTCACTACGCCCTCGAGGATCATCCCGGGCTGGAGGTCTTTGATGCTCTCCACACCTTCCTGGAACTCGGCGGTCCTGAACTCCGGGCGCGGGTCGCGGCCGGGCTTGTCCAGTTCCTTGAGGATGTCGGTGACGGTGGGCAGGCCGAAGGTCTCGTCGGTGAATCTGGCAGGATCGAGACGCTTGAGGAAGCTCGAATCGCCGATCAGCGAACGGATATCGCGGCCGGTATCGGCGGCGATGAGCTTGACCACCGGATAAGCCTCCGGGTGCACCGCCGAGGCGTCCAGCGGGTTGTCGCCGTTCATCACCCGCAGGAAGCCGGCGGCCAGCTCGAAGGTCTTGTCGCCCAGGCGCGGCACCTTCTTCAGCTCGGCGCGGGTCTTGAAGGCGCCGTTGGCGTCGCGGTAGGCGACGATGTTGCCCGCCAGGGTGGCATTGAGGCCGGAGATGCGCGCCAGCAGAGCGGCCGAGGCGGTGTTGACATCGACGCCGACGGCGTTCACGCAGTCCTCGACCACCGCGTCCAGCGAGCGCGCCAGCTGCAGCTGGGAGACGTCGTGCTGGTACTGGCCGACGCCGATGGCCTTGGGCTCGATCTTCACCAGCTCGGCCAGCGGGTCCTGCAGGCGCCGGCCGATGCTGACGGCGCCGCGCAGCGATACATCCAGCTCGGGGAACTCTCGGGCGGCCAGCTCGGAGGCCGAATACACGGAAGCGCCGGCCTCGCTGACCATGATCTTGGTGAGCTTCAGGGTCGGGTGCTTCTTGATCAGCTCGCCGGCCAGCTTGTCGCTCTCGCGGCTGGCGGTGCCGTTGCCGATGGCGATCAGTTCCACCGCATGCCTGGCGCACAGCCTGGCGAGGGTCGCCAGGGTTCCGTCCCAGTCGTGGCGCGGCGCGTGGGGGTAGACGGTGGCAGTGTCCAAGAGCTTGCCGGTGGCATCCACCACAGCCACCTTGCAGCCGGTGCGCAGGCCTGGGTCGAGGGCCAGGGTCACCCGTGGGCCAGCCGGGGCGGCGAGCAGCAGATCGTGCAGGTTGCGGGCGAACACCGAGATGGCCTCGGTTTCGGCCGCCTCGCGCAGCTCGCCGAAGAGGTCGGTTTCCAGGTGGGTGTAGAGCTTGACCTTCCAGGTCCAGCGCACCACCTCGGCCAGCCACCTGTCGGCGGCGCGGCCGCGGTTGTCGATGCCGAAGCGCTCGCCGATCATGCCTTCGCAGGGGTGCATGGCGCCCGGCAGCTCCTCGCCGACCTTGAGGGCGACGCTCAGCACGCCCTCGTTGCGTCCGCGGAAGATCGCCAGGGCGCGGTGCGAGGGCACACTCTTGAGCGGCTCGTCGTGCTCGAAGTAGTCGCTGAACTTGGCGCCTTCGGTTTCCTTGCCGGCGACCAGGCGCGCGCTGAGGGTGGCGTCCTGCTTGAGGAAGCCGCGCAGGCGCTCGAGCAGGGTGGCGTCCTCGGCGAAGCGTTCCATGAGGATGTACTTGGCGCCCTCCAGCACCGCCTTGATGTCGGCGAAACCCTTCTCGGCATCGACGAAGCGCGCCGCTTCGCTTTCCGGGTTCAGTTCAGGGTTGCCGAACAGCGCGTCGGCCAGCTCGCCGAGGCCGGCCTCCAGGGCGATCTGGCCCTTGGTGCGGCGCTTCTGCTTGTACGGGAGGTAGAGGTCTTCCAGGCGCGTCTTGGTGTCGGCCAGCCTGATCTCGCGCTCCAGCTCCGGGGTCAGCTTGCCCTGTTCCTCAATGCTGGCGAGGATCGCCGTGCGACGCTCTTCCAGCTCGCGCAGGTAGCGCAGGCGCTCTTCCAGGGTGCGCAGCTGGGTGTCGTCAAGGCTGCCCGTCACTTCTTTTCGATAGCGGGCGATGAAGGGCACGGTGGCGCCCTCGTCGAGCAGCGCCACGGCGGCGGCGACCTGTTGCGGGCGGACGCCGAGTTCCTCGGCGATGCGGGCGTTGATGCTGTCCATATGACTTCCTGCTTGGGCGGGGGAAGGTGGCCGGCAGCGGCCACAGGGGAGCGCGATTATAACCGTGGCCCAAACGGGGAGCCGAAAGTTACGCAGCGATGACAGCCTGATGGCCTGCCTGGCGGTTTCGATCAGGCAATTTTGGTATCCGAGGTTTTGTTATTGCGTTGTTGCCGCCCCCTGCTGCGACTGGACTTTCGCGGCAATGACGTAGGCGGGAAGCGACGATGAATGGCCTTAGTCATGAGTAGGTGTCATTTTTCCGACTTTCTCTGGAGCATTACAGTGAAATATGCTGTGCTAGCAAAATGCTGGCATTGGGTATTTTAATGCTCCGCTATTTTATTGACGAATTTCGCTTCGAATAATTGTCATGCGAATCCGCAGCACAGGGTGTGCAGTAAGGAGTCCTTGTTTGAGTCTTTTCTCCCTGTCCATCCCGCATCTATGGGAAGAGTGGGCGCAGATGCGTTGCGGCGGTCTGTACTGGCTGGTCTGCGAGCAAGCGGACGAGGTCGACAGATTGTGCCTTCAGGTATTGGCCGGCATGAGGTGCAGCCAGCGTGTCGTCTTGCTGGTGTGTGGCCGAAGGCCGGATGCGATCCATGCCGCTCTCGACGATCACGAGGGGCCGGGTGAGCTGATTCCCTACGAATTCGCGGAGCCTCGCGCAAAGGCGGCTCTGAACACGATGCCGCGGGATCTGCAGCGCCTGCTCGCCCCGCGCGGAGTGTTGCTGATGCTGGTGGTGCCCTCTTCAGTCTGGAGCGAGTTCGGCGACCGGGAGCTCCATGACTGGTGTCGCCGGCTGCGTGAGTGGCTGGATCGCCGGGCCTGCACTCTGCTGGTCGTCAACTCCGGCAAGTCACAATCCATCGCTTCCCGCCTGTTGGCGTGCAACGATTCCCTGGCAGGTTTGGCGCAGCTCTATCACGGACGCGGCGGGATTCGCTATCTCCTGCATTTCTGGCGCAATGCGCTGGGCGTGCGAGCTGGCGGCGAGGTCGGTTTCGAGCGCGTGGGTGACCGCTTCGTCTGTCGACCGGAGACAGAGCAGGGCGGCTCGGGGCCGACAGCCAGCGACCAGCATCACTATCTGGCGCCGCGGGCCGTGCTGGAGGGGGCGCCGCCGCTTTCCGAGCACTGGCGGCTGTTCGACGATGTCGCTGTCCTGCTGGCTGCGGCCATGCGCTCTACCGCGTCCAGTGTCGTTCTCGGCATTGGCAGCAACGAGCAGGTCAGCGAACTGGCCCGCCATGTGTACGCGCTGCGCCGACAGCGGGGCAAGGCCCTGAAGCTGGTGGTGCGTGAGCTGGCACCCTGCCTGCGTTATCTGGACGAGCAGTTGCTGCTGATCTGCGGGGCTTCTTTGATCGTGCCGCACGGAGTCGGACTGTCGCGCTTTTTGACCATGCTTGACAGCGTGCAGGGACAGACATGGACACGCACCTTGCCAACCGATTTCGAGGGTGCGCTCGACTACCTGCGGCCACCGAGCCTCCGCGGCCTGTTGCCGACCCCGAAGTTCGTCGCCGTGGTGCGGGATATCATCGAGCAGGCTCCGGGCCGGGAGGTGAGCCATCTTCTCCTGCGCCTGCGGGTGGCAGCGGGGTTGGACCTGTCCCAGGTGCTCGGTCAGTGCCGTCTGCGCCGGTACGGGGACATGGCCTGCGTGGCGGGCGGCGATCTCTATCTGTTTCTTTTCGCCTGCCGGCCGAATGCGTTGGACAGTGCCTTGGGCAACATCTTTCGCCTGTCCTGGCGCGAGCTGTTCGCCAGCCATGAGATTCTCGACGGGGTGCAGGGCATTTCCCCGGATGTCGTGGCCAACGACTGCACGGTCCTGCCATCCGTACCTGTACGGGGCGGGGCGCAGTCGGCCGCCACCGGCCCGGTCCGTCTGGCGCCGGTCCGGGTCAGTCTCGGCAAGCCGGCGGCTGCGCCATGAGCTCGTCGCAGCACTTTCAGCTGTTGATTGCCGGCGCCGTGCTGGGCATGGCGCTCGGTCTGCTGCTGCCGCACGCCTGGCGGGTCCTGGGGCGGGTGGTCGGGCGCCTGCTGCCGTCCCGGCATTTCAAGGCCCATCCTCGGCGGCGACGTGCCGAGCCACCTAAAAGAACCTCCTCATGAGCAGCTCCGAGTCGATGGAGCGTTGGTCGGCAGTGGAGCGCTGTCCCGGCCTGGGTGTCTGGAATCTCTATTTCCTCGGCAAGTTCATTTTATTGTGGGCGGGGGCGCTGAACTTCCAGCTGCTCCCGAACCTGTTGTTTGCCGCCGTCCTGCTCCTGCCGCTGCCGCGCTGGGTCCGGTATCTGCGTACCGCGCTGGCGGTGCCGGCGGCCGTGGCGCTGTTTTATCACGACACCTGGTTGCCGCCCTTCCGGCGCCTGCTCGAAGCGCCGGGCGTGCTGGACTTCTCCGCCGACTATCTGCTCGAGCTGGCGGAGCGCTTCATCGACTGGCAATGGCTGGGGGGAGCGCTGCTCCTGGTGTTCGCCTACCTGCTGCTGGCGCCCTGGCTGCGCTTCACCACGTTGTCGGTGGCCGGCCTGCTCTGGTTGTCGATCCTGGCCCTGCCGCTGCCGGCCCCGCGGATTTTCGGTGACCCGCCGGTCATCCAGGCGCCAGCCGGTGCCGCGACGGCTGCCGGCAAGAATGCGGCGGTCGCGCACGACGCTCCCGATAATGTCACGCTGGAATCCTACCTGAGCGACTTCTATCGCAGTGAGGCGGCACGGCACGTGCGTTTCGAGCCGGCGGAGAGGGGCGGTCCGTTCGATCTGCTGGTGATCAATGTCTGTTCGCTGTCCTGGGACGACCTGCGGACCGTGGGGCTGAACGAGCATCCCCTGTTCAGGCGCATGGATATCCAGTTCGACAATTTCAACTCTGCCGCTTCCTACAGCGGACCGGCCGCGATCCGCCTGCTGCGCGCCAACTGCGGACAGAACTCCCATGCCGGGCTGTACCAGCCGGCTGGCGACCAGTGCCTGTTGTTCGACAACCTTGCCCATCTCGGTTTTTCCAACGAACTGGCCCTTAACCACAACGGTCGCTTCGACGGTTTCCTCGAGGAGATTCGCAGCCAGGGGCGGCTGCCGGCACCGCTGTTCGGCGCCGAGCGCTTCCAGCGCTCGCTGGTCGCTTTCGACAGTTCGCCGATCTGGCGCGATCGCGAGGTGCTGGAGCGCTGGTGGCGCCAGCGCCAGGAGAGCGCCGCCGAGCGCGTATCGCTGTTCTACAACACCATTACCCTGCATGACGGCAATCGTGTGGTGCAGGCGGATGGCTCGACCCGTTCGGCCGATTATTCCGAGCGTGCCCGGCGCCTGCTGGACGATTTGAATGCCTTCATCGACCGCCTGGAGAGCAGCGGTCGGCGGGTGGTACTGGCCCTGGTTCCCGAGCATGGGGCCGCCTTGCACGGCGACCGCCTACAGATCGCCGGCATGCGCGAGATCCCGGCGCCGTCGATCACTCATGTGCCGGTTGGCGTCAAGCTGATCGGCCTGCCGCTGGCCGAGAGAAAAGAGCCGCTGCAGATTGCCACTCCCAGCAGCTACCTGGCGCTCGCCGAACTGATCGCCCGCCTGCAGGCCGGGCCGACGGAAGGGCAAAACGCCTACGACCTGGCGAACCTGACACGTGATCTGCCGCAGACCGCCTGGGTTGCCGAGAGTACTGGCGGCGTGGTGCTCGATTACGCCGGAACCTACTACCTGCGCACCCGGGAAGGTGGGCAATGGGCACCCTATCCGCAGGACAAGGGCCGATGAAAGAGGCAAGCAGGCACGGAAACGACATTGCCGCCGTACGGACGGCGCTTGGCCTGGACGATTTCGCCTATACCGACCTGGCGGTCCGGCGCGAACTGGGTCTCGCCCAGGCGCGCTGGCCGTTTTTGACTGAGTCTTTCGCACCGCGCATCGATCATGGGCGCGGCGCGCAGGGCGACGGCGCGTCCCGACCCAGGCGACTGGCGATGCAGGGGCTGCGCGGCGGTTGTGGCGTCACCGTACTGGTCGCCGCGCTCGGGCACGCGTTGCAGAGTCTGGGGCAGCGCGTGCTGATGGTGGACATGAGCCCGGAAAACCTGTTGGGCCAGCATTGCAACCTGCCGACGGAGGAGCCCGGTGGCTGGGCGCGCTCGGCCTTCGACCGCCAGCCCTGGACGGAAAGCGCATGGCGCGTGCTGCCCGGTCTGCACATCATGCCCTACGGGCGCCTGCGGGAGGTCGAGCAGGAACGCTTGGAACTGTTCCTGCGGAGGGCGCCGCATTTCTGGTCGAAACGCCTGACGGGACTGGCTTGGCAATTCGACTGGGTGATCTTCGACCTGCCGCAGCGCTTGCCCGGTCATGCCCACATCGACGAGTGCGATCTGCGCCTGCGGGTCCTGGACGCCGATCCGGCCTGTCACCTGCTGCTGCAGCGGCGGGACATCGGCGACGAGTGGCTGTTGGTCAACCGTTTCGATCCGACCCGTTCCCTGCAGCGCGACCTCATGCTGCTCTGGCAGAGCAGGCTCGAGGCCTGCCTGATACCGCAGTACGTGCACGATGACGAGGCCATGCGCGAGGCCCTGGCGCACAAGTCGCCATTGGGGGTGCATGCGCCACACAGCCTGGCTGCCGAGGATGTGCTCAGCCTGGCGACCTGGTGCCTGGCCCGTGGTGCCCGGCACGAGCGGCAGGCAGCGGCAATGGCGATGGACGAGGCCATGGCCGGCGCATGATTCGAACGCAAGCCTCAAGCGGATTTCCGGGCACGCAGCGACGCCTTCTGGGCATCCTGCCATGGTCCTATGCCGAGCTGCGTCTGCGGCGTGGCGCCGGCCCGACGATCGCCGCCCTGTGCAGCCTGCTCATCGCCCTGGCCTGGCTCCTGCTGCGCCTGGAGTCGCCGGTCTGGCAGCGCCTGATGCATCGCCATGCCGAACTCTATCCCCAACTGGCCGGAAAGCGGCTGACCTTCGGCGATCCGCTGCGCTATGTCGTGCAGACGCTCTGGCTGCTGCTCTGGCATCCCGGCAGGGCCGGCAAGGGCTGGCTGTTCGCCGGCTGGCGGAGCCTGGGCAGCGGCTGGGCGGCGGCGATGGGGCAGAGCGCCCGGCTGGCGCAGCGCCTGACGGCATTCCCTTGGTCGCGTTTCGAAGGCTGGTTGGAGCGCTTGCCGCTGTCCCTGCGCCGCGCCCTGCTACTGGCGCTGGGACTGGCGGCCGGACTGATGGCCCTGGTGTGCATCACCGCGCCGTTCGGCCTGATGGCGCAGACGGTGTTCGTCCTGCTGCTGTGGGGCGTGGCCATGCTGGCGAGGTGCCTGCCAGGGCGTTTTGCCGCGTTCCTGCTGATCCTGCTGTCGGCGATCGCCTCATGCCGCTACATCTGGTGGCGCTATACCTCGACCCTGAACTGGGATACGTCCCTGGATCTGTTCTGCGGCCTGGTCCTGCTGGTGGCGGAAACCTATTCCTGGCTGGTGCTGATGCTCGGCTACCTGCAGACCTGCTGGCCGCTCGGCCGCCGTCCCGTACCCCTGCCGGCCGACACGGCGCAGTGGCCACGGGTGGATCTGCTGATTCCCACCTACAACGAGAGCCTCGCGGTCGTGCGCAACACCCTGTACGCCGCCCTGGCGCTGGACTGGCCGCAGGACCGTCTGAACATCTACATCCTCGATGACGGGCGGCGCGAGGCGTTTCGCCGCTTTGCGGACGAGGTCGGGGTCGGCTATATCGTTCGTCCCGACAATCGTCACGCCAAGGCCGGCAACCTCAATCATGCGCTCCGGCGCATCGACGGCGAGCTGATCGCCATCTTCGACTGCGACCACGTGCCGGTACGCTCCTTCCTGCAGCTCAGCGTGGGCTGGTTCCTGCGCGATCCCAAGCTGGCGCTGGTGCAGACTCCGCACCGCTTCTTCTCGCCCGACCCGTTCGAGCGCAACCTCGGCACTTTCCGTTGGCGGCCCAACGAGGGCGAGTTGTTCTACGGGCTGGTGCAGGATGGCAACGACCTCTGGAACGCGGCCTTCTTCTGCGGCTCCTGTGCGGTGTTGCGCCGTTCCGCGCTGGAGGAGATCGGCGGTTTCGCCGTGGAGACGGTCACCGAGGATGCCCACACGGCGCTGCGCCTGCATCGCCACGGCTGGAACTCCGCCTATCTGCGCATTCCCCTGGCGGCCGGCCTGGCCACCGAAAGCCTGTCCGCCCACGTCGGCCAGCGCATCCGCTGGGCACGCGGCATGGCGCAGATCTTCCGTACCGACAACCCGCTGCTGGGCAAGGGACTGAGCCTGCTCCAGCGGATCTGCTATGCCAACGCCATGCTGCACTTCCTGTCGGGGCTGCCGCGGCTGGTGTTCCTGACCGCGCCGCTGGCCTTCCTGCTGCTGCATGCCTACATCATCTACGCGCCGGCGTCGATGATCCTGCTCTACGTGCTGCCGCACATGACCCATGCCAGCCTGGCCAACTCGCGCATGCAGGGGCCATTCCGCCACAGCTTCTGGAGCGAGGTGTACGAGACGGTGCTGGCCTGGTACATCGCCTGGCCGACCACCCTGGCGCTCATCGACCCGAGCAAGGGCAAATTCAACGTTACCGCCAAGGGCGGCCTGATGGAGGACAGCCAGTTCGACTGGCGGATCGCCCGACCCTACCTGATCCTCGCCCTGCTCAATGTCTGCGGGCTGGGGTTCGCCGCCTGGCGCCTGGCCTACGGGCCGGCCACTGAGATCGCCACCGTGCTCGTCAGCTCGCTGTGGGTGATCTACAACCTGCTGATCATCGGCGGTGCCGTGGCCGTCGCCGCCGAGGTGCGGCAGGTCCGCGAAAACCACCGCGTGCAGGTCCGCCAGTCTGCGGCCCTGCGTCTGGCGGACGGGCATCTGTATGCCTGCGAGCTGATCGACTACTCCAGCGGCGGGGCGGGGCTGGAGCTGCCCCGGGAGCTGCCCCTGGAGTCAGGCGCCCGAGTCTGGCTGTTGCTGCGGCGCGGCACCCGCGAATTCGCCTTCAAGGGGCGGATCGGCCGTTGTGCCGGGCTGCAGGTCGGAGTGCGCTTCGAAGCTCTTACCCAGCAGCAGCAGATCGATCTGGTGCAATGCACCTTTGCCCGTGCCGATGCCTGGCTGGACTGGAATGCCCAGCATATGGAGGAGCGCCCGCTGCGCAATCTCATCGATGTGCTGAGCCTGGGCGGGCGCGGCTACATGCGCCTGCTGGAGCATTTCCCGCGCTGGCTGCGAGAGCCGTTCCTGCGCCTGGGCGCCCTGTTGCGCTGGCTGGTCAGTTTCCTGCCGCGCAGCGTCGTCGTTTCCCCTCGACAAAGCCTGCGAGCCGTACCTTCGCCATGAGTCTATCGATCAAGCCCTGGATGGCTATCCTTTCCCTGTCCATCGCTCCGCTGGCGATTGCCGCTCCCCAGGCCGTCGCCGCTCCAGCCGCTACCGTGCAACCTGTCACCGCGATGGACGAATTGCCGCCGCCCTCCTGGCAAAGCCGGCGTTCGTTCGGCGATCTCGGCCGCGCCGACGATCTCATGCTGCTGGGCATCCGCAACACCGAGCGGATCGATTTCTCCATGCGGCGCGACCGTCTGGCCAGTGAAGCCGTCCTGGAGCTCGAATACACGCCATCACCGTCCCTGCTGGCCAACCTGTCGCACCTGCGCGTCTACCTCAACGAGCGGCTGATGGGTGTGCTGCCGGTCGCCCAGGACCGGCCAGGCCAGCCGCTGCGCAATACGCTGAGTCTCGATCCGCGCCTGGTCGCCGACTTCAACCGCTTGCGCCTGGAGTTCGTCGGCCACTATGCGGACCTCTGCGAGGACCCGGCGAACAGCGCGCTGTGGCTGAACGTCAGCCGCGCCAGCGAGATCCGGCTGCACGAGCAGGCCCTGCACACCCGGAACGATTTGGCGCGCTTTCCAGCGCCCTTCTTCGACGCGCGCGACAATACGCGCCTCGACCTGTCGATGACGTTCGCCGCGGCGCCTACGCTCGGCGAGCAGCAGGCCGCGGCCATCCTCGCCTCCTACTTCGGCAGCCTGAGCGGCTGGCGGGGCACGCGCTTTCCCGTCCTGTTCGATCGGCTGCCGCATGCCGCCAGTGATCGGCAGCCCCCGCTGGGCGTAGTCTTCGCCACCAATGACCGGCGCCCGTCGTTTCTTGCCGATCTCGAGCATTTCCCGCCGGTGGCGGGCCCGCAGATCGAATCGATCGATCACCCGGACAACCCTTATGGCAAGTTGCTCCTGATCCTCGGGCGCGACGAGGCGGATCTGCGGCGCGCCGTCACCGCCCTGGCCCTCGGGACTCCGCTGCTGCGCGGCGCGCGCGTGACCATCGGCGAGCTGCCGCCGCTGGCACCGCGCAAGCCCTACGATGCGCCGAACTGGATACCGACCGACCGACCGGTGCGCTTCGCCGAACTGCTGGAGTACGAGCGGCAACTGCAGGTCAGCGGCCTGCAGCCGGACCCCATCACGCTCTCTCTCAATCTGCCGCCGGATCTGTTCGTCTGGCGCAACCAGGGCATCCCGCTACGGGTCAACTTCCGTTACAACGCGCCGGGCAACAACGACGACTCGCGGCTCAACATCCATCTCAACGACCAGTTCATCGCCAGCCTGGAACTGCGCAGTCACGACCGGCAAAGTGGCTTCGATATCTTGCGTCTTGCCTTGCACGAAGAGACAGGAGGCGCCCGCGAGAAGCTCCTGGTGCCGGCGCTCAAGGTGGGGGACCGCAACCGCCTGAGCTTCGACTTCGATTTCGCCGCCACGCTGGCCAGCGCGCAGCGCGACCGCTGTCAGACCGTGCTGCCGGTCAATGTGCATGGCGTCGTCGACGAGGATTCGAGCATCGACCTGTCCGGCAGCCATCACTACATGGCCATGCCCGACCTTTCTGCTTTCGCCCGCAGTGGCTTCCCCTTCAGCCGCATGGCCGACCTTTCCGAAACCCTGGTGCTGGTGCCGGCCCGGGCCGGCGAGCAGCAGGTGTCGACGCTGCTCGAAACCCTGGCGGGGCTGGGAGCGCAGATCGGCTACCCGGCCTTCGGCGTACGACTGGTCGACGACTGGCAGGCGGCGAGTGGCGTGGATGCGGACCTGCTGATCATCGGCCAGTGGCCGCAAGCCCTGCGCGACGGGATGGATCTCAGCCTGCGCCTGGCCGCTCCCCACGCCCGTCTGCTGGTCGGCCAGCCGGCGCCGGCGGTACGCAGCGCCGCGCTGCCGGTGATCCGCGCGGCCCCGCAGGCCCGGCTCGAGGTCGCCGCCGAGGCGCCCATCGCCGCGCTGGTCGGGATGCAGTCGCCGATCCATCCGCAACGCAGCATCGTCGCCCTGCTGGCCTCGACCGCGGACGACCATGCCCTGCTGCGGCAGACGCTGGCCGATCCCGGCAAGCGCGAGGCGCTGGACGGCTCGGTGGCGCTGATCCGCAGCAGCGGGGTCAGCAGCCAGTTCGTCGGCGAGCCCTATTACATCGGCCATCTGCCCTGGTGGCTGTTGCTGTGGTTCCACCTGTCCGGGCATCCGCTGCTGCTGGCTTCGCTGGCGGTGTTGTGCGTGTTGTTCGGTGCGTTTCTCGCTTGGCGCCTGCTGCGGGCGATCGGGCGCCGTCGTCTGGGAGAGGGGTAACGGCATGCGGTGTCTTTTGCTGTGTCTGGCACTGGCCTGTCTGCCGCTGCGCGGCTGGGCCGCCGGCTGTGACTGGCCGGCCTGGGAAAGCTTTCGCCGGACGCTGGTCAGCGAGGACGGGCGGACCATCGACCGCTCCTCGCCGCGCTTTGTCACCACATCGGAGGGACAAGCCTATGGGCTGTTCTTCGCCCTGGTGGCGAACGATCGGGACAGCTTCGCCCGCCTGCTGCGCTGGACACAGAGCAATCTTGCCGCCGGCGACCTGGACAACCATTTGCCGGCCTGGCTGTGGGGACGTGGGGATGATGGGCAGTGGGGCGTGCTGGATCGCAACAATGCCAGCGATGCCGATCTGTGGCTGGCCTATGCCCTGATCGAGGCGGGGCGCCTGTGGGAGGTGCCGGCCTATACCCGCCAGGGACAGGCGCTGCTCTGGCGCAGCGCCGCCCAGACCGTGCGCAAGCTGCCGGGACTCGGCCTGATGCTGTTGCCCGGCGATTACGGTTTCGACGATGCCGAGGGCTGGCGGCTCAATCCCAGTTACCTGCCGCCGCAATTGTTCGACCGCTTCGCAGAGTTCGCGCCGATCTGGGCCGAGCTGGCTGCCGGCAGCCGCCGTCTGTTGCTCGAAAGCGCTCCCGGGGGACTTGCGCCCGACTGGTTGCAGTGGCGCCGCGACACGGGCTGGGCGCCCGATCCGGAGCATGGCACGGAAGGCGACTACGATGCGATCCGCGTCTATCTGTGGGTCGGCATGCTGGCCAAGGATTCGCCCGGACGGGCCGAGTTGCTGAACCACTTCGCGCCCATGGCTCGGCTCACCGCTGAGCGAGGCCTGCCGCCCGAGCGCATCGACACGCGCAGCGGCGCGGCCGAGGGCCAGGGGCCGGCTGGCTTCTCCGCGGCTCTGCTGCCGCTGCTGGCCCAGCTGTCGCCGCCGGCGCTGGCCGCGCAGCGTGACCGCCTGGAGCGGCAGCCGGTGGCGGCGGAGGCTTACTACGATCAGGTCCTGAGCCTGTTCGGCCAGGGTTGGGACGCGCGTCGCTACCGCTTCGACAAGGTGGGGCGGCTGTTGCCGTACTGGCTGACGCAATCATGCGCAAACTGAAAGACGTATTCCTGATCTGCGGACTGCTGCCGGGCCTGGCGCTCGCCCAGCCAAACATTGCCACGGGAGGCAGCCAGCGCGACCGGCTGCTCGAACAGATCCTCCTTGGCGAGGCGCTCAACCGCGACGATCTGGTCGACAGCTCGCTGGCCCGCCTGCAGCAGATGGCGCCCGACAGCCCCGAGGCCCTGGCGGCGCAGGCGCGCCTGGTGATCCGCCGTGGCGATCCGCGCACGGCCGGTCGCCTGCTCAACCGGTTGTATCTGCAGGCGCCGGATTCCGCGGAGTGGCGGCAGATCCGCGTATTGCTCAAGCTGGCCATGCCCGGCGGGCAGAAGGAGTTGCAGGACGCCAGGCTGCTGGCCGAGAAGTCGTTGCCCGAGGCTGTGCAGGCCTATGAGCGGGTGCTCGATGAACAACTGCCGAGTCTGGAGCTGGCGCTGGAGTACTGGCGCCTGCGCAGTCGCATGGGGGGCCAGCGGCCACTGGCCATTGCCAACCTGGAAACCCTGGCGCGCAAGTATCCGGGGCATGCCGGCCTGCATCGGCAACTGGCCGACTTGCTGTTCTCCGAGGATCGTCCGCGCGAGGCCCTGGCTCTGCTGCATGCCCTGGCGCAGGATCCGGTGGCCAGCCCAGTCGCCGCCCAGCGGGAGTTCCAGTACCTCAACGAGCTGCCGCTCGGCAAGCAGAGTGTGGAGGGATGGCAGACATTCATTACGCTCTACCCGCTCTCGGCCCTGCTGGACGAGGCGCGGATAATTCTCGCCCACCAGCAGCAGAAGCTCGCCGATCCTGCCTGGCAGACGGGCCTGCGTGGCCAGGCCCTGCTTGACAAGGGGTTGAATGCCGAGGCCGAGGCCGAGCTGCGGCGCGCCCTGCGCCACCTGCCGGAGGAGGCGGGCCTGCACGGTGCGCTGGGGCTGGCGCTGATGCGCCAGGGACGCCAGAGCGAGGCGCTGGCCGCCTTCACCGCAGCGCGGCGGTTCGAACAGGACATCCGGGTCATCAGCAAATGGCAAAGCCTGCTCGTCGCGGCGCAGTACTGGGCCTGGGTGGAGCGGGCCGAGCAGGCGCGCGAAGCCGGCAACCCGGCCCAGGCCCGGGAGCTCTACGCCCGGGCTCGCCGACAGCAGCCCCGGGAGCCGGCCGCCATGCTCGGCCTGGCCGAGCTGGCCCGGGCCGAGGGCAAGGTGGAGGAGGCCGAGCGGCTCCTGCTGCGGGTCCAGCGCCTGGCGCCGGACAACGATGAAGCGCTGAGGGGCCTGTTGCGCCTGTATCAGGCCCAATCGCCCGAGCGTGCCACGGCCTTCCTGGAAAGCCTGCTGCCCGCTCGCCAGCAAGCGTTCGCCACGCAGCTGCGCGACCTGCGCCTGGCCCTGCTGCAGTCGCAGATCGAGGCGGCCGCCCGGCGCGGCGACCTGCCGGAGACCGTTCGCCTGCTCGCCGCCGCCCGTCAGCTGGCGCCGGACGATCCCTGGCTTGCCCACCGCCTGGCCGAAAATCTGGTCGAGCAGGGGCAGGTCGGCCAAGCCGAGGCGGTGTTTCGCGACCTGCTCGGCCGTCAGGGGCTCAATCCCCAGGCCCGCTATGCCCATGCCTTGCACCTGGCCGCGACCGGGCGCGACGGCGCGGCGCTGGAAAGCCTGCAGGCGATCCCGCTGGTCGCCTGGAACGAAGAAGTGCGCCTGCTGGCCCGGCAACTACGACGTCGCCAACTGCAGGCCCACGCCGAGTCGTTGCGCGCCGCCGGCCACGAACCGGCGGCGGTCGCCCTGCTGGAAAGCCAGAAGGACCTTGCCGACGACGACCTGCTGCGCCTGGCCGGCTGGGCGCAGGAGCGCGGCGATCATGAGCGCGCACTGGGCTACTTCCAGCGGGCCGAGACGGCCAGCCCCGGCAATGCGCTGGCCCGTCTCGGGCGGCTCGAGAGTTGGATCGCCCTGGGCCGGCTCGAACAGGTGCGCGGCGAATTGCAGGCGTCCGCCCCGGCGTTCGTGGCCGGCGAACGCGACGCCCAGCGGCGCCTGGCCAATGCCTGGGGCGCGGCTGGCGAGCAGGCGCATGCCCGGGTGCTGTTCAACCGCCTCGTGGCCGGGTCGAGCGAGCCGGAGCCGCTGCTCCTGCGCGATGCCGCGCGCCAGCATGTGCAGGCGGCGCCGCAGCAGGCCCTCGACCTGTATGCCAGGGCGCTGCGCGATGCCGGCGAGCTGCCCACTGCCAAGGCATCGCCCCGCGACGACCGCGCCTTGACCCTGGCCAGTCGCCCGCAGGACGGTGACGATTGGCTCAAGCGCAGCCTGCGCAGCGAGGTCGAGTCCCTGTACCTGAAGCAGACCCCGATCGTGCGCCTGCAGCATGATTTCGGCTGGCGCAACGACGACAACGTCACCCCCGGGCTTTCCGACATGGACATGGATACCGTCATGCTCCAGCTCGACCTGCCGCTGGCTGGTGGGCGTGGCTTCCTGCGCGTCGATGAAGTGAACCTGGATGTTGGCCGGTTCGATACCGACGCTGACGGCCGGCACACCGAGTCCTTCGGTAGCTGCGCGCTTCCAGGGTTGGAAGGATGCCGCGCCGATCGGCAGCGGGCGCGCGGCACCGCCGTGGCGCTCGGCTGGCGCGGCGAGCGCCTGGCCTTCGACATTGGCCGTTCACCGCAGGGCTTCGAAATCGAGAACTGGCTGGGCGGGACGAGCTACGACTGGGACTATGCCGGCCTCGGCTGGACGCTGACCGCCTCGCGTCGGCCGCTGTCCAATTCGCTGCTCTCTTATGCCGGTACCGAAGACCCCCGCACCGGCATCCGCTGGGGCGGCGTTACTGCCAATGGCGTCGGCCTCGGCCTGAGCTACGACCAGGGCGGCAGCCACGGTGTATGGGCCGATTTCGGCCTGCATTGGTTACGCGGCAAGAACGTCGAGGACAATCTACGCACCCGACTGATGAGCGGCTATTACTACAAGGCCATCGAGAATGTCGACGAACGCTTGCGGTTGGGCCTGAACGTCATGTACTGGCATTACGAGAGGGACCTCAGCGACTATACCCTGGGGCAGGGCGGCTACTTCAGTCCGCAGCAGTACACCTCACTGGCCATGCCGGTCAATTACGCCTGGCGCAATGCCGACTGGTCGGTGGCCCTGGAAGGGGCGGTGAGCTGGTCGCGAACCGTCACCGACGACAGCGAGGTTTACCCGCTCGAGCGCCTGATCGCCGGGCCGCTGAGCCGGGCAGGGCGCGCGATCGACCGGGAAACCCTGGACCGGCTCAATACCCGGGCCGGCGACAGCAGCAGTTCCGTCGGTTATCGGCTCGGCTCCCTGGTCGAGCGACGGGTCAGCGATCATCTGGTTCTCGGCGGTGCGTTCAGCTGGCAGCAGGCCCGTGATTACGCACCGAGCTATGCCCAGATCTACCTGCGCTACCTGTTCGATCCCTGGCAGGGGGCGCTGCCGCTCGGTGGGGATGCGCTGGTGCCCTACAGCGAATTCAAGTGAGGGGCCTGTCAGGTAAAATCTGCTAACAATGGTCAGCCGACCAGCCCCGGCGGCTGCGTCATAATAGCGCACGATCGTTGCCAGGAGTCCCGATGAACAGCACAGCCAGTGCCACGCCGGAAGGCGAAAAGATCCTCGTCGTCGATGACGACCCCCGCCTGCGGCACCTGCTGGAGCGCTTTCTCAACGAGCAGGGCTACCGCGTGCGGGCGGTGGAGAACATCGAGCAGATGGACCGCCTGCTCGGTCGCGAACACTTCAACCTGGTGGTGCTCGACCTGATGCTGCCCGGTGAGGACGGTCTGTCCGCCTGCCGCCGTCTGCGCGAGAGCGACAATCAGGTGTCGATCATCATGCTTACCGCCAAGGGCGACGAGAGCAGCCGTATCCAGGGGCTGGAGCAGGGTGCCGACGACTACCTGGCCAAGCCGTTCAACCCCCGTGAGCTGCTGGCACGGATCAAGGCCGTGCTGCGCCGCCAGGCACCGGTGGTGCCGGGCGCGCCGGCCAGCGAGGACGAGATCGTCAGCTTCGGCGACTACCGGCTGTCCCTGGCCACCCGCGAGCTGATGAAGGGCGACCAGGTGCAGATGCTCACCACTGGCGAGTTCGCCGTGCTCAAGGCGCTGGTCCAGCATGCCCGCGAGCCGTTGACCCGCGACAAGCTGATGAATCTCGCCCGCGGCCGCGAATGGGATGCCCTGGAGCGCTCCATCGACGTGCAGATCTCGCGCCTGCGCCGGCTGATCGAACCGGACCCGTCCAAGCCGCGCTACATCCAGACCGTGTGGGGCGTCGGCTACGTGTTCGTCCCGGACGGCAACAAGCCCTGACCGATCCCGCCCTCACTGGCCGCTCAAGCGGCGCAGCCGGCCAGCCAGGCGGCGCCGGCCCTCGGCCGGCAGCCTGAGCCGCCCCCCCCCTGTTCGAGCGTCCCGCTGGTGGTGTCCCGATGAAAACCCCGCTCTGGTTCCCGCAAAGCTTCTTCGCCCGCACCCTCTGGCTGGTGCTGCTGGTGGTGCTGTTTTCCAAGGCGTTGACCCTGGTCTACCTGATGATAAACGAGGACGTGCTGGTGGATCGCCAGTACAGTCACGGCGCTGCGCTGACCCTGCGCGCCTACTGGGCCGCGGACGAGCGCGACCGCCCACGCATCGCCGAGGCGGCCGACCTGAGGCTGGGCGCGCCGGAAAACGTGCCGCTCGGCGAACACCACTGGCCGTACAGTGAGATCTTCCAGCGCCAGATGCAGGACGAGTTGGGGGCGGAGACCCAGGTGCGGATGCGCGCCCAGCCGAAGCTGGCGCTTTGGGTCTATGCGCCCAACCTGGGGCCGGACTGGGTGCGGATACCCATGTATCCGCACCCGCTGAGCGGCCAGCGGATCTGGAGCGTGCTCGGCTGGTTCCTCGGCATCGGTCTGCTCTCCACCGCTGCCGCCTGGATCTTCGTCCGCCACCTTAGCGCGCCGCTCAAGCTGCTGGTGTTCGCCGCCCGGCAGATCGGCCAGGGGCGCAGCGTGCGCCTGCCGGTCAGCGACACACCGAGCGAGATGACCGAGTTGTACCGTGCCTTCAACCAGATGGCCGCCGACGTCGAGCAGGCCAGCCGCGAACGCGAGCTGATGCTGGCCGGGGTGTCCCACGACCTGCGCACCCCGCTGACCCGCCTGCGCCTGTCCCTGGAGCTGCTCGGCAGCGACCCCGAGCTGACCGAGGACATGGTGCGCGACATCGAGGACATGGACGCCATCCTCGACCAGTTCCTCGCCTTCATCCGCGACGGCCGCGACGAGCCGGTGGAGCAGCTCGAGCTGGGCGAGCTGGTGCAGGAGGTGGTGGCGCCGTTCAACCAGAAGGGCGAGACGGTGCGCCTGGCCCTGCAGCCAATCCCGCCGTTCCCGCTGCGCCGGGTATCGATCAAGCGCCTGCTGGGCAACCTGGTGCTGAACGCCCTGCGCCACGGCGGCGAGCAGGTCGAGGTCGCCGCCTACGTGGCCGGCGATCAGGGCGCGCCCTACGTGGTGCTCAGCGTGCTCGATCGCGGTGCCGGCATCGATCCGGCCGAGATGGGCGAGATCTTCAATCCCTTCACCCGTGGCGACCGAGCCCGTGGTGGAGCCGGAACCGGCCTGGGCCTGGCCATCGTCAAGCGTATCGCCGCCCAGCACGGCGGCAGCGTGGAGCTGCGCAACCGCCTGGGCGGCGGCCTGGAGGCGCGGGTCTGCCTGCCGCTGGGGCTGATGCTGCCACGCGATGCGGTATGAAGGCCGTTCGCCAGGGCAGCACGGAGCAGGTTCTCCGGGGCTTGCGATGACACCCCTGTAGGGGCCGATGGATGGGCTCGAGGACCCGGCCCGGCCTTCCCTTGCCGGGCGTTGCCTGTTTCTGGCTCAGCCCTTGCCGCGGGTTCGCGTCAGCCCGTGTTCGGCGTTTTTTTCCAGGTATTCGATGATTATCCCCGCGACGTCCTTGCCGGTGGTGGTCTCGATGCCTTCCAGGCCGGGAGAGGAGTTCACCTCCATCACCAACGGGCCGTGATTGGAGCGCAGGATGTCCACGCCGGCGACGTTGAGGCCCATGATCCGGGCCGCGCGGATGGCGGTGGAGCGCTCCTCCGGGGTGATCTTGACCAGGCTGGCGGTGCCGCCGCGGTGCAGGTTGGAGCGGAACTCGCCGGGCTTGGCCTGGCGTTTCATCGCGGCGATGACCTTCTCGCCGACCACGAAGCAGCGGATGTCGGCGCCGCCGGCCTCCTGGATGTACTCCTGGACCATGATGTTCTGCTCCATCCCCATGAACGCCTCGATCACCGACTCGGCGGCCTTCTGCGTTTCGCAGAGCACTACACCAATGCCCTGGGTGCCCTCCAGCAGCTTGATCACCAGCGGCGTGCCGCCGACCATCGCGATCAGGTCGGGGATGTCGTCCGGCGAGTGGGCGAAGCCGGTCACCGGCAGGCCGATGCCCTTGCGCGAGAGCAGTTGCAGCGAGCGCAGCTTGTCCCGCGAGCGGCTGATCGCCACCGATTCGTTGAGCGGGAACACGCCGATCATCTCGAACTGGCGCAGCACCGCGCAGCCGTAGAAGGTCACCGAGGCGCCGATGCGCGGGATCACCGCATCGAAGCCCTCTAGCGGACGACCGCGGTAGTGGATCTGCGGCTTGTGGCTGGCGATGTTCATGTAGGCGCGCAAGGTGTCGATCACGACCACCTGATGGCCACGCTGCACGCCGGCCTCCACCAGGCGGCGGGTCGAGTACAGGCGTGGGTTGCGCGACAGCACGGCGATTTTCATTGGGCACCACGAAGCTTGGGGAGAAGGGGTTTGTCCTGCACGTAGGCCAGCGCCGGGTTGACCACCAGCTGGCCATCGACCAGGGCTTTCGAACCGAGCAGTACGCGGTAGCGCATGGCCTTGCGGCAAGTCAGGGTGAATTCCACCGGCCAGGCACGATCACCGAGCGCCAGGGTGGTGAGGATGACGTAGCGGGTCTGGGTCTGGCCGTTGGAGCTCTTGATGGTCTTGACGGCCACCAGGGGCGCCTGGCAATGGCGATGGCGCAGTTGCACCAAGGTGCCGAGGTGGGCGGTGAAGCGCACCCAGAGGTGTCCGTCGCGCTTGAACTGCACCACCTCGGTGGCATGCAGGGTCGAGGTGCTGGCGCCGGTGTCGATTTTTGCCCGCAATCCGGCGACGCCCAGATCGGGCAGATCGATCCATTCGCGCAGTCCGATCACCGAAAGTTGGTCGAATGTCTTCAAGAAGGCGGCGCTCCACAGTCGGTGTGAGGCATTCTAATCGGCACGACCGACAACCGCACCTGTCTGCGCCGGCCTTGGGCGGCCGGCCAAATTGGCATGGGAGAGGTGATCTATAAGCATGAACGAGAAAGATGACGAAAAGGTTCGCCTGGACAAGTGGCTCTGGGCGGCGCGTTTCTACAAGACCCGGGCGCTGGCCAAGGAGGCCATCGAGGGCGGCAAGGTGCATTGCCGCGGCGAGCGCTGCAAGCCCTCGAAGGAGCCGAAGGTTGGCGACGAACTGACGATCCGTACCGGTTTCGACGAGCGCGCCGTGGTGATCCGCGCGCTCAGCGCGGTGCGCCGCGGCGCCCCCGAGGCGCAGCAGCTCTACGAGGAGACCGCCGAGAGCCAGGCCCGCCGCGAGGAGGCCGCGGCCCTGCGCAAGGCAGGCGCCCTCGGTCTGGAGACGTCCGGGCGGCCGAGCAAGAAGCAGCGCCGGCAGATTTTCCAGTTCCGCGAGGAGCGCTGACGACCGTCCGTCTCGTCGAGAAGCTGGCTGCGGGCAGAGCGGCCGCCAGAGCCGGACGGGCGGGCCGATGAGACGCAGGAGCCGGGCAGAGGCCTGGCTCCTGAGTATGTCGCACGCTTCGGAGTCCGCTTCAAGCCTTCAGAACAGCGAGATCGGGTACTGGACGATCAGCCGGTTCTCGTCGTAGCTGTTGTTGCTGCCCCAGTCGGCGCGCCGGCTGGCGTTGCGCCACTTGACGGAGAGGCTTTTCAGTGTGCCGCTCTGCACCACGTAGGCCAGCTCGCTCTCCCGCGCCCATTCCTCGCCGTCGCTGACCGTCGCGGTGTGCACGTTCTTGCCGCTGATGTAGCGGTTCATGAGGGTCAGTCCCGGCACGCCCAGGGCGGCGAAGTTGTAGTCGTGGCGCAGCTGCCAGGACTCCTCGCGGGCGTTGTCGAAGGTGGTGGTGAAGCCGTCGTTGGGCAGCATGCCGCCGCTGGTGCCGTTGACCCGCATCCAGCGGTCGTCGCCGGTGAGGCGCTGGAAGGCGAAGGTGAAGGTGTTGGCGCCGGTCTTGAGGGCGAACAGGCCGGTCAGGGTCCGGTTGTCCAGGTCGCCGGCCCTGGCCTGGCCATCCTCCTCGCCGTCGAACAGGCCCACCCGCGAGGAGAGCGACCAGTCCTTGCTCAGCGGCTGCAGGTGGCGGATCTCGAAGTAGCGCTGCTTGTAGATGTCCTCGAGCTGGCCGAACCAGGCGCCGACGGTGGTCCGGTTGTCGTTGAAGCTGTATTCGACGCCGCCGAAGTTGTAGCGGTCGGAGGTGGCGCCGGACACGCCGTTCATCGACATGTCCTCCATGCTGGAGTCGTTGCGCGGGCTGTTCTCGCGCATTTGGCCGGCATGGAGGGTCAGGTTCTTGATTTCCTTCACCGTCAGCATGCCGCCGCGGAAAGTCTGCGGCAGCAGGCGGCCGTCGTTGGAGTTGAGGATCGGCAGCACCGGGCTCCATTCGCCGACCTTCAGCTCGCTTTCGGAAAAACGCAGCTTGCCGGCCACTGCCAGGCGGCCGAAGTCGTCGGCCGGTTTGCCGTCCTTGCCGACGGGGAGCAACTCGGTGCCGCCGGTGCCCTTGCCGCCGTCGAGCTTGATCGCCCACAAGCCGAGCACATCGATGCCGAAGCCGACGGGCCCTTCGGTATAGCCCGACTTGAGATCGAGGATGAAACCCTGGGCCCATTCCTCTCGCTTGGCCTGGGTGGCGCGGTCGACCATGTTGCGCTGCATGTAGTAGTTGCGCAGGGTCAGGGTACCCTTGGCGTCGTCGACGAAGGCCGCCTGGGCGTTGGGCAGGAAGCCCGTGAGGCCGAGTGCCAGGGCAAGGGAGGCGGACGGACGGAGCGGAAAGTGTTGGGTGCTGTTCTTCATTGTTGTTGTTACCGGTGAAGATTCGGTGGAAAAGGCGCAAAAAGGCCCCCCTCCGCGGGCGCGGATGCGTTGGGCGAAAGGGGGAAAGCCCGGCGACGGTTGCCGGGGCTGGCAGATCAGGCGAGCGGCGTTCCCGGCGGCGTGCCGGAGGTGTGGGAGTGCGGCGGAATACGGACGTGCGTGCGGAGCGAAGTGGTCATGCGGTGTTCCCGTTCGTTGTTGTCGTTGTCGTCACGGAAGCCGGGGGCGGACGCCCCCGGGTGAAGCCATGGTGCGCAGATGCCCGCTCCCTGTCGGGGGCGCGGGGGCTGCTTACAGCGCCTCGCGGCTCGGCTGGCCGTCGATCAGGCGCAGGATGCCCAGCGGGTTGGCGTTCTGCAGGGCCTCCGGCAGCAGCGCGTCCGGGTAGTTCTGGTAGCACACCGGGCGCAGGAAGCGGTCGATCGCCAGGCTGCCCACCGAGGTGCCGCGGGCGTCCGAGGTGGCCGGGTAGGGGCCGCCGTGGACCATCGCGTCGCACACCTCCACGCCGGTCGGGTAGCCGTTGACCAACAGGCGCCCGGCCTTCTGCTCGAGCACCGGCACCAGGGAAGCGAAGGCGGACAGGTCCGCCGGCTCGGCGATCAGGGTGGCGGTGAGCTGGCCGTGCAGGCCGTGCAGGGCGCGGACCAGCTCGGCCGCATCGGCCACCTCGACGACCACGGTGGTCGGTCCGAAGACCTCCTCCTGCAGCAGCTCGTCGCCTTCCAGCAGCAGGCTGACGTCGGCCTGGAACAGCTGCGGTCTGGCCTGGTTGCCTTCCTGCTGCTGGCCGGCCAGGAGCCTGACCTTGGGATGGGCGTGCAGGGCGGCGAGGCCCTTCTCGTAGCTCTTCAGGGTGCCGGGGTTGAGCATGGTCTGCGGGCCCTGGTCGGCCATGGCGGCGGCGAAGGCTTCCAGGAAGGCGGAGAACTCCGCCGAGCGCAGGCCGACGATCAGCCCGGGGTTGGTGCAGAACTGCCCGCAGCCCAGGGTCACCGAGGCGGTCAGCTCCCGGGCGATCTGCTCGCCGCGCTGCTTGAGCGCTGCGGGCAGCAGCAGCACCGGGTTGATGCTCGACATCTCGGCGAACACCGGGATCGGCTGCGGCCGGGCGGCGGCCATGTCGCAGAGCGCGCGGCCGCCCTTGAGCGAGCCGGTGAAGCCGACTGCTTGGATCGCCGGGTGCTTGACCAGCGCCTCGCCGACCCCGTTGCCGTAGATCATGTTGAACACCCCGGGCGGCATGCCGGTCTTTTCGGCGGCGCGCAGGATGGCGTCGGCTATGCACTCGGCGGTGGCCATGTGGCCGCTGTGGGCCTTGAACACCACCGGGCAGCCGGCGGCCAGGGCGGCGGCGGTGTCGCCGCCGGCGGTGGAGAAGGCCAGCGGGAAGTTGCTGGCGCCGAACACCGCGACCGGGCCGACGCCGATGCGGCACTGGCGCAGGTCGACGCGCGGCAGGGGCTTGCGCTCGGGCAGAGCGCGGTCGATGCGTGCGCCGTGGAGCTCGCCGCGGCGCAGGACCTGGGCGAACAGGCGCATCTGGTTGCTGGTGCGGCCGCGCTCGCCCTGGATGCGCGTGGCGGGCAGGGCGGTCTCGCGGCCGACCAGGGCGACGAAGTCGTCGCCGAGGGCGTCGAGCTCGGCGGCGATGGCCTCGAGGAACGCGGCGCGGCGGGCGGCGGGCAGGGCGCGGTAGGCCGGGTAGGCAGCGGCGGCGGCCTCGGCGGCGGCGTTCACCTCGGCGGGGGTGGCCTGGTAAAAGTCGTAGGATAACTTCTCGCCGGTGGTCGCGTCGAGGCTGTGGACGATGACGTCGCCTTCGCTGCTGCGGGTTCCTGCGATGTAGTTCTTGCCTTCGATCCGCATTGCTTTAACTCCTCTGGCCATAAGGATTTGGCGGTTGTTGACGGGGTGCCCGGGCAATCGTCCGGTTGGAATGTCAGGGCGGAGCGGGGCAACTGTAACGCTTCGGGTGTTGAATGTCATCATATGACGCGATCAGTTGTCGCGTCTGTCGGGGTGCGCGCGACGGCCGGGGCGGCAAGGCCTCCGTGGCGGGAATGATGTCGGGCCATGGGGCGGTCGCCAGATCAGCCGGCTGGATGCCATGGCGAAAGGGCGGGTGGCGGCAGCGAAGGGTTGTGGCTGCGTGTCGCCCGCCCGGGGGAGGGCTCGACGGGGATGCCTTCTGGGCTGTCCGGCTGGCGTCCGGGTACGAGGGCGTGTGGCCGGGTCATTGTGTCGCGGCTGAGGTGCTAGGTTGGCGACAGGCGGGGAAGGCATCCGGAATAGCCAATAAAGGCAGGCTGCTGGCACGTTGCTGGAGTATCGCCAGCGGAGCGGGCGTCATCGACGGCAGTTGCGAAAACAGGGCGGTATTGTCATACAACTTAGGCGTATGATGACGTCTCCGGAACACTGCCGAAACCGAGCATCGAGATGAGCAACGAAAGCACACTGCCGCGCCCGCGGCGCAAGAACCGCAGCCTTGCCCAGGAACTGGTAGCCGAGCTGACCCGGCAGATCCGGGAAGGGCAGATCAAGTGCGGCGAGAAGCTGCCGACCGAGTCGGAAATCATGGAAGCCCACGGGGTGAGCCGCACCGTGGTGCGCGAGGCTATCTCGCGCCTGCAGGCCTCCGGCACGGTGGAGACGCGCCACGGCATCGGCACCTTCGTGCTGGACACGCCGAGCACCAGCGGCTTTCGCATCGACCCGGCGACCATCGTCACCCTGCGTGACGTGATGGCCATCCTCGAGCTGCGCGTCAGCCTCGAGGTGGAGTGCGCCGGCCTGGCCGCGCGCCGGCGCAGCGCCGAGCAACTGGCCGCCATGCGCGCGGCGCTGGACACCTTCAACCGCGCCAGCCAGGCCAGCGATGCGGTCGCCAGCGACTTCCAGTTCCACATGCAGATCGCCCTGGCCACCGGCAACCGCTATTTCACCGACATCATGAGCCACTTCGGCACCAGCATCATTCCGCGCACCCGCCTGGATTCGGCGCACATCGCCCATGCCGACCAGCAGCAGTATCACGCGCGGTTGCGACGCGAGCACGAGGAGATCTACGAGGCGATCGCCCGCCAGGATGCCGACGCAGCCCGCGCCGCCATGCGCCTGCACCTGACCAACAGCCGCGAACGTCTGCGCCAGGCCCACGAGGAGGCCGAATCCCAGCAGGCCGGTTCCGAGCCGGCCTGATTCCCGCCCCGGCGTACGGATCGCGGTCCGCGCCGGCCTGGTCCTTCGCCATCCTCCCCTTGCAGCGCAGGGCGCCCGGACCGAAGCCGGCGTGGCGTGTGCAAGCCTCCATCGTCATGCGATGACCTGTTTTCGCGACTGCTCGCCGGCCGCGCCGGTACCGGCTTCTCGCCGCGCATCGCGGAAATCCCCGGCGACGGCCTGCGATGCCGCGAGTATCCGCTCCCGCTCCCGCTCAGGCAGACATGGCCGCGCGCCGCCGCGGTTTCGCTCCTGCTCACGGCATTCCTTGTGAAAAGATACGATGACTTCTTGTTGGATTCGAGAGGCTGGGTTGTTCCGTAAAGCAGCCGCAGGCACTCAGTAAATCAATGATTTACAAATAAATTTATCGAAACATAGTGGTTTTTGGTTTTTCGAGAGACGCTGCCAGGCGCCGGAGATGCTGAAAAAGGCACGGAGAGGGGCTAGTTTTTACGGGAGTCATACGATAACTTATTTCTAAGCCCGGTCGCCGACCGGAGACTCCCACCTCACCAAGCAGGGTGCTCGACCAATGACTCCACAAGAACTCAAGTCCATCCTCTCCTCCGGGCTGCTGTCCTTCCCGGTCACCGACTTCGATGCCGCCGGCAACTTCAACGCCGAGTCCTACGCCCGCCGCCTGGAGTGGCTGGCCCCCTACGGCGCCAGTGCGCTGTTCGCCGCCGGCGGCACCGGCGAGTTCTTCTCGCTGGACATCAATGAGTACCCGCAGATCATCAAAACCGCGGTGGACACCTGTGCCGGCAGCGTGCCGATCCTCGCCGGCGTCGGCGGTCCGACCCGCCAGGCCATCCACATGGCCCGGGAGGCCGAGCGTCTGGGCGCCAAGGGCCTGCTGATCCTGCCGCACTACCTGACAGAAGCCAGCCAGGAGGGCGTCGCCGCCCACGTCGAGGCGATCTGCAAGTCGGTGAAGATCGGCGTGGTGGTCTACAACCGCAACGTCTGCCGGCTGACCCCGAGCCTGCTGGAGCAGCTCGCCGAGCGCTGCCCGAACCTGATCGGCTACAAGGACGGCCTGGGCGACATCGAGCTGATGGTGTCGATCCGCCGCCGCCTGGGCGAGCGCTTCACCTATCTGGGTGGCCTGCCGACCGCCGAAGTCTTCGCCGCGGCCTACAAGGCCCTGGGCGTGCCGGTCTATTCCTCGGCGGTGTTCAACTTCATCCCGCGCACCGCCATGGAGTTCTACAAGGCCATCGCCGCTGATGACCACGAGACCGTGGGCAAGATCATCGACGACTTCTTCCTGCCGCTGCTGGAGATCCGCAATCGCCGCGCCGGCTATGCGGTGAGCATGGTCAAGGCCGGGGCGAAGATCGTCGGCCACGACGCAGGCCCGGTGCGCGCGCCCTTGACCGACCTGCTGCCCGACGAGTACGAACGCCTCGCCGCGCTGATCAGGAAGCTCGGCCCGCAGTAAGCCGGGTTATTCCTGCAGTGGCCTCGCCCGGCCGTGTCGACAGCATGACGAGCGGCCGGTCGTGAGTCCGCGCCCTGCACGAGCAGGGCGCTCCACGTTACAACACAACAATTTGTGGAGCCCAACATCATGCAAGCCATCAAGCAAACCCGCGTGCGTTACCTGATCCTGCTCATGCTGTTCCTGGTGACGACGATCAACTACGCCGACCGCGCCACCATTTCCATCGCCGGCTCCAGCATGCAGAAGGATCTCGGCTTCGACGCCGTGACCCTCGGCTACATTTTCTCCGCCTTCGGCTGGGCCTACGTCCTGGGGCAGATCCCCGGCGGCTGGCTGCTCGACCGCTTCGGCTCCAAGCGCGTCTACGCAGGGAGCATCTTCACCTGGTCGCTGTTCACCCTGCTGCAGGGCTTCGTCGACACCGTGCCGGTGGCCTGGGCGGTGACCACCATGTTCATGCTGCGCTTTCTGGTCGGCTTCGCCGAGGCGCCGTCGTTCCCCGGCAACGCGCGCATCGTCGCCGCCTGGTTCCCCACCGCCGAGCGCGGCACGGCCTCGGCGGTGTTCAACTCCGCGCAGTATTTCGCCACCGCGCTGTTCGCTCCGCTGATGGGCTGGATCGTCCACAAGTTCGGCTGGGAGCACGTGTTCATCATGATGGGCGTGCTGGGCATCGTCTTCTCCGGCGTCTGGCTGAAGACCATCTACAACCCCAAGGAACACCCGCGCATCAATCCGGCCGAGCTGGAGCACATCGAGCAGAACGGCGGCCTGGTCGACATGGACAGCGCCCGCAAGTCGGGCAGCCAGGGACCGCGCTGGGACTACATCCGCCAGCTGCTGACCAACCGCATGCTGGTCGGCGTCTACCTCGGCCAGTACTGCATCAACGGCATCACCTACTTCTTCCTCACCTGGTTCCCGGTGTACCTGGTGCAGGAGCGCGGCATGTCGATCCTCAAGGCCGGCTTCATCGCCTCGCTGCCGGCCCTCTGCGGCTTCATCGGCGGCGTGCTCGGCGGGGTACTCTCCGACTGGCTGCTGCGTCGCGGCCACTCGCTGACCCTGGCGCGCAAGCTGCCGATCGTCACTGGCCTGCTGCTCTCCACCAGCATGGTGTTCTGCAACTACGTCCAGGCGGAGTGGATGGTGGTCGGCTTCATGACCCTGGCCTTCTTCGGCAAGGGCCTTGGCGCGCTGGGCTGGGCGGTGGTGGCGGACACTTCGCCGAAGCAGATCGCCGGTCTGTCGGGCGGCCTGTTCAACACCTTCGGCAACATCGCCTCGATCACCACGCCGATCGTCATCGGCTACATCATCAGCGCCACCGGCTCGTTCAAGTGGGCGCTGGTGTACGTCGGCGCCAACGCGCTGGTGGCGGTGTTCAGCTACCTGGTGATCGTCGGCCGCATCCAGCGCGTCGAACTCAAGGACGGTCCGACCCAGGGCGGCTCCGCTCGCAACGAAGAGGCCCCGGCCGCTCCGCTCGGTCCCCAGGGTAGCGCGGCGTCCGCCTGAAATCTGTATGAGGGTAGTGTCATGTTGATCGAACATCAGGATTCGCCGCGCTACATCCGCCTGCACGCGGACGACAACGTCGGCGTGGTGGTCAACGACCAGGGCGTGGCGGCCGGCAGCCGCTTCACCGACGGCCTGGAAGCCGTCGAAAACATCCCGCAGAGCCACAAGGTGGCGCTGACGGACCTCGCCGAAGGGGCCGAGGTGGTGCGTTACGGCCAGGTCATCGGCTACGCCCTGCAGCCGATTCCCCGCGGCAGCTGGGTGACCGAGGCGCACCTGCGCATGCCGGAGCCGCCGGCGCTCGACAACCTGCCGCGGGCGACCCAGGTCGCCGCGCCGCTCGAGCCGCTGGAGGGCTTCACCTTCGAGGGCTTCCGCAACCCCGACGGCAGCGTCGGCACGCGCAACCTGCTCGGCGTCAGCACCACCGTGCAGTGCGTGGCCGGGGTGCTCGAGCATTGCGTCGAGCGGGCGCGCAAGGAGCTGCTGCCGAAATACCCCAACGTCGACGACGTGATCGCCCTGACCCACAGCTACGGCTGCGGCGTGGCGATCAACGCGCCGGATGCGGTG
Organism: Azotobacter armeniacus; assembly: GCF_054779355.1. Lineage (NCBI taxonomy): Bacteria > Pseudomonadati > Pseudomonadota > Gammaproteobacteria > Pseudomonadales > Pseudomonadaceae > Azotobacter > Azotobacter armeniacus. Next base: position 48,667 of record NZ_BAAGYK010000040.1, on the reverse strand, counting down.
ATCCCGATCCGCACCCTGTTCAACCTCGCCCGCAACCCCAACCTCGGCGGCCAGGCGCTGGTCATCGGCCTGGGCTGCGAGAAGCTGCAGCCGGTCCAGCTGATGCCTGGCGATGCGCTGACCAGCGGGATGAGCGAGCAGCAGTGGCTGTACCGCCTGCAGGAGTCGGGCAACGGCTTCGCCGGGATGGTCGAGCAGATCCTCGGCCTGATCGAGGCGCGCCTCGAGGTCCTGAACGAGCGGCGCCGCGAGACCTGTTCGGCCTCCGAACTGGTGGTCGGCATGCAGTGCGGCGGCAGCGACGCCTTCTCCGGGATCACCGCCAACCCGGCGCTGGGCGTCGCCGCGGACCTCCTGGTGCGCGCCGGCGCCACCGTGATGTTCTCGGAGAACACCGAGGTGCGCGACGGCATCCACCTGCTTACCCCGCGGGCGGCGACGCCCGAGGTGGCCGACGCGCTGATCCGCGAGATGGACTGGTACGACCGCTACCTGGAGCGGGGGATGGCCGACCGCAGCGCCAACACCACCCCCGGCAACAAGAAGGGCGGGCTGAACAACATCGTCGAGAAGGCCATGGGCTCGATCGCCAAGTCCGGCTCCAGCCCCATCGCCGGTGTGGTCCCGCCGGGCGAGAAGGTCAGGGGCAGGGGCCTGCAGTTCTGCGCCACCCCGGCCAGCGACTTCATCTGCGGCACCCTGCAGCTGGCCGCCGGGATGAACCTGCACATCTTCACCACCGGGCGCGGCACGCCCTATGGCCTGGCGATGGTGCCGGTGATCAAGGTGGCCACTCGCACCGAGCTGGCCGAGCGCTGGCCGGACCTGATCGACGTGGACGCAGGGCGGGTGACCTCCGGGCGGCTCTCGCTGGAGGCGCTGGGCTGGGAGATCTTCCGCCTCTACCTGGACGTGGCCAGCGGCCGCACGCGCACCTGGGCCGAGCGGCACCGCCTGCACAACGATCTGGTGCTGTTCAATCCGGCGCCGGTAACCTGAGGTCGTCCGACGATCGAAGCCATCGAGGAATCTGCCATGAAGGGACTGAAGGTGCTGCAGGTCGGCGCCCTGAGCGAGCGGTTCAACCGGCGCATGGCCGAGGAGTACGGCGCCGAGGCGTACTGGAAGCACGCCGACGGCGCGGCCTTTCTGGCCGGGCGCGGTGCGGAGTTCGAGGTGCTGGTCACCTCGGCGCGCTTCGGCTGCACGGCGGCGATGCTCGAGGCGCTGCCCAGCCTGCGCGCCATCTGCAGCTTCGGCGTGGGCTACGACGCCATCCCGCTGGAGCCGGTGCGCCGGCGCGGCATCCGCCTCAGCAACACGCCGGACGTGCTCAACGAGTGCGTCGCCGACCTGGCCATGGGCCTGCTGATCGACGGCGCACGACGGATCGCCGAGGCCGACCGCTTCGTCCGCGCCGGCCAGTGGCTGATCGGCAACTTCCCGCTGGGCACCCGGGTCAGCGGCAAGCGCCTGGGCATCGTCGGCCTGGGCCGCATCGGCCAGGCGCTGGCGCGGCGCTCCAGCGGCTTCGACATGCAGGTGCGCTACCACAACCGCCGGCCGCTGGCCGGCTGCCCCTACGGCTACGCGGCTTCTCTGGTGGAGCTGGCGCAGTGGGCCGACTTCCTGGTGCTGACCTGCCCGGGGGGACCTTCGACCCATCACCTGATCGATGCCGGGGTGCTTGCGGCGCTGGGTCCGAAGGGCCTCTTGGTCAACGTGGCGCGCGGCTCGGTGGTCGACGAGGCGGCGCTGGTCGCGGCGCTCGCCGAAGGCCGGCTCGGCGCTGCGGCCCTCGATGTCTTCGAGCGCGAGCCGCAGGTGCCGGCGGCGCTGCTGGACATGCCCAACGTGGTGCTGCTGCCGCACGTCGGCAGCGGCACCGAGGAAACCCGCCTGCAGATGGAGGAGCTGGTCATCGCCAACCTGCAGGCGTTCATCGACAAGGGAGAGCTGCTGACGCCGGTCTGACAACTCTTCGCACCGGTTATGGCGCTGCTCTGGGCGGCAGTTCCATAAGGCGCGGTGTCGCCACAAGCGGCGCCGCGCGACCCTCGCACATTTGCTGATTCCTGCAGTAGGGCGCACCACGAGTGCGCCTTTTTTTTTATGGTGCTCCGCGGGAGCGGAAGAGGGCGAAGGCCTTGCCGCCTCGAGGGACGCACCAGGAAGGAAATGACCGGCGGCTCGCCGGTGACTCCCCGTTTTTCCATCCGCTCGAGAGAACAACATGGACAAGGATCTACCGCCTGATTTCATTGAAAAAATAAGAGACATAGTCGGCGCAGGGGGGCTGATCGAAGACGGCGAACAGATGCGCAGTTATCTGACCGACTGGCGCAATGCCTTTCGCGGCAAGGCTGCCCTGGTCGTGCGGCCCGCCACGACCGAGGAGGTCGCTGCGGTCGTCCGGCTGTGCCATGCGGCGGAGGTTTCCCTGGTCCCGCAAGGCGGCAATACCGGTCTGTGCGGCGGTTCCATGCCGGACGATTCCGGCACGCAGGTGGTGCTGTCGCTGACCCGCATGGCCCGCATCCGTGAAGTGGATCCGGCCAACGCGACCGTCACCGTCGAGGCGGGCGTCGTCCTGCAGCGGCTGCAGGAGGCCGCTGCCGAGGCCGGATGCCTGTTCCCCCTGTCGCTGGGCGCCGAAGGCAGCTGCACGGTCGGGGGGAATCTTGCGACCAATGCCGGCGGCACGGCGGTCCTGCGCTACGGCAACATGCGCGACCTGGTGCTTGGGCTGGAAGTGGTCCTGCCGGACGGCAGCGTCTGGAACGGTTTGCGCGGTCTGCGCAAGGACAATACCGGTTACGACCTCAAGCACCTGTTCATCGGTTCCGAGGGCACGCTCGGCGTCATCACCGCGGCCGTGCTCAAGCTGTTCCCGGCCTTGCGCAGCCAGGCCACCGCCTGGGTCGCGCTGCCGTCTCCGCAGGCCGCGCTGGCGCTGATCGGCATCATGCGCGACCTGGGCGGCGACCGCCTGACCGGCTTCGAGATGATGTCCCGGCAAAGCGTCGAGTTCGTGCTGCGGCACGTCGCCGGCTGTACGGACCCCTTTGCGCAGGTTCATCCCTGGTATGTCCTGATCGAGCTCGGCGACACCCTGCCCGATGCCGCCCTGGGCGACGTCCTGGAGACCGCGCTCGGCGAGGCCTTCGAGCAGGGGCTGGTGCTGGATGCGGCGATCGCCACCAGCGAGGCCCGGGTGGCCGCGCTGTGGCATCTGCGCGAGGGCATTTCCGAGGCGTAGAACCATGAGGGGCCGAGCCTCAAGCACGACATCAGCGTTCCGGTCAGCAGCATCCCCGCCTTCATCGAACGGGTCGATACGGCCCTGCAGGACGGGTTTCCCGGTGACCGCATCGTCTGTTACGGCCATGTCGGCGACGGCAACCTACATTACAACATCAGCAAGCCGGTCGGTGCCGACGATGCCTCGTTCAAGGCCTGCGCCGACGCCATCATGCACGCCGTCTATGAAGTGGTGGCGGCCTTCAATGGCAGCATCAGTGCCGAACATGGACTGGGACAATCCAAGCATCGTGCTGCGGCGCTCTACAAGGATGCGGTAGAGCTGAACCTGATGAAATCGATCAAGCGACTTCTCGACCCCAGGAGGCTGATGAATCCGGGCAAGGTCTTCGTTCCCTGAAGCAGTCGCGGACAAGCGACTGTCCCGATTTTCAATCGGTGCTGAACGGAGGCGCCGACTTCGCCCGGATGCCGGGGTGTCGTGCACTGGCGGCACGTGGATCGGCGGCTGTTGCCGTTCGGGACAGGCGTGCGCCTTGGCAGCTTGCACCTGCCGCCCGTTGCCGGCGGCCCTGAGTCCGCGTCGTCCTTTCCTCCCGGACGGCATCGCCAGCTGCGCCGGCTCGAACCGGCCGGGCAGGCCCATGCGGACTTATCATCGTATGACATGCCGCTTGACGGTTGATCCTCTCGCCACCTTTGCCGCGGCGTACGGGCAAGTGCCAGGGGCTGGCCGGCAATGCGGCGGGCAGGGCGCCGTGCGAGGGGGTACGATGCCTCCAGGTGAGCGGTGGGCGTCGAGGCATCCCGCATTCGCCGCTCGACCGCTCGCCGAATTACGTTGACAAGGGCGAGACGTGCTGTCGATAATTCGGAAAAGTCATACGACGACGTATGAATATTGAACAATAACAATCGGAGCGGTTCCCAGCCATGCCTCATCCTGCTCACAGTCCCGTCCTCGATCGTCTCCTGCTCACCGGCGCGGCCGGCAACCTGGGGAAGGTCCTGCGGGAAAGCCTGCGTCCCTACGCCCGCATCCTCCGCCTGTCCGACATCAGTCCGATGGCGCCGGCCGCCGGCGACCACGAGGAGGTGATCACCTGCGACCTGGCGGACAAGGCCGCGGTCCATGCCCTCGTCGAGGGCGTCGACGCCATCGTCCACTTCGGCGGCCTGTCGGTGGAGCGGCGTTTCGAGGAAATCCTCGAGGCCAATATCCGCGGCACCTTCCACATCTACGAGGCGGCACGCCGGCACGGCGTCCGCCGTGTGGTGTTCGCCAGCTCCAACCATGTCATCGGCTTCTACAAGCAGAGCGAGACGCTCGACGCCTGCGCCGTCCACCGCCCCGACGGCTACTATGGCCTGTCCAAGGCCTACGGCGAGGACATGGCCAGCTTCTACTTCGACCGCTACGGCATCGAGACGGTGAGCATCCGCATCGGTTCCTCCTTCGACGTGGCGCAGAACCGCCGCATGCTCAGCACCTGGCTGAGCTATCGCGACCTCACCGACCTCATCGGCCGCGCGCTGTTCACCCCGAATGTCGGCCACACCATCGTCTACGGCGCCTCGAACAACCGCGACCAGTGGTGGGACAACCGCCTGGCCGCACACCTGGGCTTCGCGCCGCAGGACAGCTCGGAGATCTTCCGCGCCAAGGTAGAGGCCCAGCCGGCCCCGGCCCCGGACGATCCGGTGGCGGTCTACCAGGGCGGCGCCTTCACCGCGGCCGGCCCGTTCGACGACTGATCCGCCCGCGCCTGCGCCCATAACGACAAGAGACCGCGCCGCCATGCAAGCCGAACTCGTGCTCGACGCCCGCAACGGCACCGGTGAAAGTCCGGTGTGGAGCGTGGCCGAACAGGCCCTCTACTGGGTCGACATTCCCGCCCGCCGGCTGCACCGCTGGCGCCCGGCGGACAACGCCACGGCGAGCTGGGAGGCCGACGAGATGCTCGCCTGCATCGCCCGCCACCCGGCGGGCGGCTGGCTGGCCGGCCTGGAGAGCGGCCTGTTCCACCTGCAGCCCGGCGCCGACGGCCGTCTGGCCGGAGCCCGCCTGGCCGACATTCGCCATGCCCTGCCCGGGATGCGCTGCAACGACGGGCGCTGCGACCGCCAGGGGCGCTTCTGGGTCGGCAGCATGCACCAGGACATGGCCGCCGGGCACTGCGCCGGCGTGCTCTACCGCTTCGTCGGCGAGGCCGGCGGCGCACCGCTGCTGACCTGGCTGGACGGCCTCGTCGTCCCCAACGGCCTGGGCTTCAGCCCCGACGGGCGGACGATGTACCTGTCCGACTCGCATCCCTCGGTACAGGCCATCTGGGCTTTCGATTACGACCCGGACGACGGCGTCCCGCACAACCGCCGGCTGTTCGTCGACATGCGCCAGCATCCCGGCCGTCCCGACGGCGCGGCGGTGGACGAAGACGGCGGCTACTGGATCTGCGCCAACGACGCCGGCCTGGTCCACCGCTTCACTCCCGACGGCCGCCTCGACCGCTCGCTGGCCGTGCCGGTGAAGAAGCCGGCGATGTGCGCCTTCGGCGGCCCCGGCCTCGACACCCTGTTCGTCACCTCGATCCGCCCGCAGGGCGTCGACCTCGCCGACCAGCCCCTGGCCGGCGGGGTGTTCGCCCTGCAACCCGGCGTTCGCGGCCTGGAGGAGCCCGCCTTCCGGGGCTGAACCGGCCACGGCGGTTCCACCAGCCTCTCCAACAAGAACAACCAGGAGATTCGCTCCATGATCCACAAATACAACAAATTGCTGCTCGCCCTCCCGCTCGCCTTCTGCCTGCCCGGCCTGGCCAGCGCCCTGACCCTGCGCGCCTCGGACACCCACCCGGCCGGCTACCCCACGGTGGTCGCCGTGGAGCGCATGGGCAAGAAGCTCGAACAGGCCACCGACGGCGAGCTGAAGGTCCAGATGTTCGCCGGCGGCGTGCTCGGCACCGAGAAGGCGGTGATCGAGCAGACCCAGCTCGGCGCCGTCCAGCTGGCGCGCATCAGCCTCGGCGTGGTGGGGCCGGTGGTGCCGGACGTCAACGTGTTCAACCTGCCCTTCGTGTTCCGCGACGAGGCGCACATGCGCAAGGTCATCGACGGCGAGATCGGCCAGGAAATTCTCGACAAGGTGACCAACTCCAACTTCAACCTGGTCGCCCTGGGCTGGATGGACGGCGGCACCCGCAACCTCTACACCAAGAAGCCGGTGCGCAGGATCGAAGACCTCAAGGGCATGAAGATCCGCATGCAGGGCAACCCGCTTTTCCTCGACGCCATGAACGCCATGGGCGGCAACGGCATCAGCATGGATGCCGGGGAAATCTTCAGCGCCCTGCAGACCGGGGTGATCGACGGCGCCGAGAACAACCCGCCGACCATGTTCTCCCACAACCATTACAAGGTCGCGCCCTACTACAGCCTGACCGGTCACCTGATGGTTCCCGAGCTGCTGGTGATGTCCAAGCGCACCTGGAACAAGCTCGAGCCCGAGCAGCAGGCGCTGCTGAAGAAGTTCGCCCGCGAGGCGCAGATGGAAGAGCGCGAGCTGTGGGACGCCAAGGTCACCGAGAGCGTGGCCGGACTCAAGGCCGCCGGCGTGGAGCTCATCGAGGTCGATCAGAAGCCCTTCCGCGAGGCCACCGCCGGCGTGCGCGCCCAGTACGGCAAGCCCTATGCGGAACTCGTCCAGCGTATCGAGGCCGTCCAATGAACACCCTGACGACCACCCGCGCCGCCAAGGCGAAAACCCTTCCGGAGCTCGCCATGAAAGAGGCATTGCTACGCGCCGGCGACCGGCTCTACAGCCTGTGCATCTGGACCGCCGGCCTGTCGGTGGCGGCGATCGCCCTCATCATTCCACTGGGCATCTTCACCCGCTACGTGCTCGGCAGCGGCTCGTACTGGCCCGAGCCCGTGGCGGTCCTGCTGATGGTGCTGTTCACCTTCATCGGCGCCGCCGCCAGCTACCGGGCCTGGGCGCACATGGCGGTGGAGATGCTCACCAAGCGGATGCCGCCGGCCCTCCGGCACTACGCCTCGGTCGTAGTGCAGCTGCTGATGGCGCTCATCAGCCTGTTCATGCTGCTCTGGGGCACCTCCCTGTGCATGGAGACCTGGGAGCAGTTCTCCAGCTCGCTGCCCGGCCTGCGGGTCGGCCTGACCTACGCCCCGATCCCGCTCGGCGGACTCATCACCCTGATCTTCGTCGTCGAGCGCGCCCTGTTCGGCGACCAGAGCCGGCGTGCCGTAGTGCGCCTGGATCACGAGGACATCGACTGCGAGGAGGCCCTCTGATGGACGCGCTCATCCTGCTGGGCAGCTTCGCCCTGCTGATCCTGATCGGCATGCCGGTGGCCTATGCCCTCGGCCTGGCCGCGCTGATCGGCGCCTGGTGGATCGACATCCCCTTCGACGCGCTGATGATCCAGATCGCCGGCAGCGTGGACAAGTTCTCCCTGCTGGCCATCCCCTTCTTCGTGCTGGCCGGCGCGATCATGGCCGAAGGCGGCATGTCCCGCCGCCTGGTGGCCTTCGCCGGGGTGCTGGTGGGCTTCATCCGCGGCGGCCTGTCGCTGGTCAACGTGCTGGCCTCGACCTTCTTCGGCGCCATTTCCGGCTCCTCGGTGGCCGACACCGCCTCGATCGGTTCGGTGCTGATCCCGGAGATGGAGCGCAAGGGCTACCCGCGCGAGTTCTCCACCGCGGTCACTGTCGGCGGCTCGGTGCAGGCGCTGCTCACGCCGCCCAGCCACAACTCCGTGCTCTACTCCCTGGCGGCCGGCGGCACGGTGTCGATCGGTTCGCTGTTCATCGCCGGCATCGGCCCGGGCCTGCTGCTCAGCGTGGTGATGATGGGCATGTGCCTGATGTTCGCCCGCAAGCGCAACTACCCCAAGGGCGAGGTCATCCCGCTGCGCCAGGCGCTGAAGATCTGCGTCGAGGCGATCTGGGGCCTGATGACCATGGCGATCATCCTCGGCGGCATCATGAGCGGGGTGTTCACCGCCACCGAGTCGGCGGCCGTCGCCGTGCTCTGGGCGTTCTTCGTGACCATGTTCGTCTACCGCGACTACAGGTGGCGCGACCTGCCCACGCTGATGCACCGCACCGTGCGCACCGTGTCCATCGTGATGGTGCTGATCGCCTTCGCCGGCGCCTTCGGCTACATCATGACCCTGATGCAGATTCCCTCGCAGATCACCGGGCTGTTCATGACCCTGTCGGACAACCGCTACGTGATCCTCATGTGCATCAACTTCATGCTGCTGGCCCTCGGCACGCTGATGGACATGGGACCGCTGATCCTGATCCTGACGCCGATCCTGATGCCGGTGATCGCCGCCATCGGCGTCGATCCGGTGCACTTCGGCATGATCATGCTGGTCAACCTCGGCATCGGCCTGATCACCCCGCCAGTCGGCGCGGTGCTCTTCGTCGGCGCGGCGATCGGCAAGGTCAGCATCGAGAACACGGTGAAGGCGCTGCTGCCGTTCTACATCGCGCTGTTCGCCGTGCTGCTGGCGGTCACCTACATCCCGGCCATCTCCCTCTGGCTGCCGAGCGTGGTGCTGTAAGCGCACCACCTGTTCCAGCCCATGCCCGCCTTTCGGCGGGCATTTTCATGTCTACGTTCCCGGAGGTCCCCATGCTGATCCTGCAAGACCGCCTGACCCGCCTGACCCTGGCTCCGGAGATCGGCGGCAGCCTGGCCGGCTGGCAGGCGCTGGATTCCGGCTGGCCCCTGCTGCGTCCCGCGACGGCCGACGACCTCGCCAGCGGCAGTCCACGCCGGCTGGCCTGCTATCCGCTGGTGCCCTGGTCGAACCGCATCGACCGCGGCGGCTTCGCCAATCCGGACGGCTGGCTGGCGCTCGCGCCCAACAGTCCGGGCGAGCCCCTGCCGATCCACGGCAGCGCCTGGCAGCAGCCCTGGAGGGTCCTCGAGCAGGGGGCGCAGCACGCCCACCTGGCGCTGGACAGCGCCAGCCCCTTTCCCTACCGCGCCGAGCAGCGCATCGATCTGGACGAGGGCCGGCTCGACCTGGTGCTGGAGGTGCAGCACCTGGGCAGCGCGCCGGCCTGGTACGGCCTCGGCCTGCACCCCTATCTGCCGCGCACTCCGGCCACCCGCCTGCAGGCGCAGGCGAGCGGCGTCTGGCACGAGCCCGGCCACCGGCTGCCCGAGCGCTGCATCGTCCTGCCGGCGGAATGGGACTTCAGGGAGCCGCGCGCCCTGCCGGAGGAAACGCTCGACCATGCCTTCGACGGCTGGGACGGGTGTTGCCGCATCCTCCAGGCGGATGCCGGCTACGCGCTGGAGTGCCGGGCCGAGGGTGCCGGGCTGTTTCTGCTCTACACCCCGCAGGGGCGGGATTTCTTCTGCTTCGAGCCGGTCAGCCACCCGGTCAATGCCCACCACCTGCCGGGACGGCCCGGACTCAGGCTGCTGGCGTCCAGGCAGCGCCTGCGCCTGGGCTGGTCGATGCACTACCGGGCCGTCGGGCCTGGCGGCCGATGAGCGGATGGCCGGTTACGGACGGCCAGTCGCGGACGGCCAGTCACGGGTGGCACGGGGCGGCCGCGGGCGTTTTCATGGTGCTGTAGGCGATCCGCGGGATGCCGCCCAGGTGGCGCTCGAGCAGGACGGCGAGGGATTCGCCGGGCGTCAGGTAGGCGTCGCCGAAGTCCCCGCCCAGGTTGCAGGGGTGGGCGATCACCTCCAGGGTGCCCTGCGCCGGCAGGGGCTGGTCGCGCAGGTCGGCCGGGGTGCAGACGTATTCGGCGCAGCGCCCGGCCAGCTGGCGCAGGCGCCGGTTGAGCAGGGTCTTGAACAGCCGCTTGGCCGGGCTGAAGTTGCCTCCCAGGTTGCGGGCCAGGCGCAGCGGCACGCCCCGGGCGGCGGCGAAGCGCGCCAGTTGCTCGCCGATCGGCCAGATGTTGTGCACGTGCTGGTGGGAGTCCAGGTGGCTGGGCCGCACCCCGTGGTGCAGACAATGCTGCCATTGCGCTTCCAGCTCCTCGTCGATCGCCGTGCGCGCGGCCCGGCTCAGCCACAGGCGATGGCGCGGCAGGCGCAGCCGGAATTCGCCGGCCGTGTCGCAGAAGCAGGGCAGGTGGGCGATGGCGCTGCTCAGCGGGCGGCCGTAGGTGAGGTTGACGTGCAGGCCGACCCGGCCGTGCAGGCCCTCGGCATGGATCAGCGCGCAGGCCTGGGCGAACGCCGGCATGTTCGCCATCAGGGTCGCCGAGCTGATCAGGCCGCAGCGGAAGGCGCGGACGATGACGGCGTTCTCTTCGCGGTCCAGGCCGAAGTCGTCGGCGTTGATGATCACTCGGCTGGGCATGGGCGTTCTCCGGCACTCGGGGAGGAGGGGGCCGCGATGCCCGGGTGCCGGGCCTTGACGGTGCTCAAGAGGCGATGGGCCAGGCCCAGGGCGATCCCGCCGGGCCGCCAGGAATAGAGGCTCCAGCGCAGCTGCAGGAGCTCCCCGGTCATGCGTTCGTGCAGCTGATGGCTGGAGTCCCGCAGGCTGACCCGTGAAGCATCGATGTACTGCCAGCCTTCCTCCAGTCCCCAGCGAACCCATTCGTCCAGCAGCAGGCGACCGCTGCCGAGTTCGGCGTATTCCGGCAGGAAGGCCAGGTTGTAGTCGTACAGCCGGCCGCGCTCCAGAAGCCCGAGGCGGTAGCTGATGCAACGGCCCTGGTGTTCGAGCAGGACGATGCGCACCAGGCCGGCCGCGGCGAGATCGGCGAAGGCCTCGCGTATCCACTGCCGGCGCCGTTCGCCGGAGAAGATGCCGACGCCCTGCTCGCCCTTCCAACTGGCCTGCTCGACTGCGGCGATGGCCGCCAGTGCGGCGTCGATGCTCGCGCCGTCCGGCGTCAGGCGGCGCACCCGGGCATCGCAGGCGGCCGTGCGCTTGCGCGCCCGGCGCAGCTTGTAGCGCAGGGCGCCGGACGGCTCGTGCCGGTCGTCCTCGTCGATCGCCTGTACCGGTACCCGGCAGGTCGGGCGCCGTTCGTGGGTCGAGCTGGCCGTGGCCCAGTGTTCGAGCAGCGCTTCCTGCTCGCCGCCTTCCACCAGTTCGTGCAGTTGCAGGAGGGCATGCGGCAGGTGCCGGTGGATGGCCGCCCACGCTTGGCGCTGGCCTTCCTCGTCGAGCCGGCAGAGCAAGGCGATGCGGTCGCTGAGCGGATGGCCGAGATGGCGCAGCACCGTCCAGCGCAGGCCGAAGCGGCGCTCACGGGCGTGGACCAGCGGCAGGCACAGGCGCAGCTCGTGGCCCGCCCAGGCCAGCAGCACATGCAGCTTTTGTCCCGGTTCGAGGGCGCGCTCGGCGGCCTGCAGCCAGCCGAGGTGGTTGAACGGGGTGGCCTGCGGTACCAGGGCGTGGAGCCTGGCGTAGTCCTCACGGGGAAAGTCGACGGCGGAAAGGGTGGTCGTCCATTGAAAGCGATAGTCCATGATGAGGTCCGTCCTCGATGGTTTCCCGCTTGGCATGCTGTAAAGCAGCGTAGCAGCTGCCCGGGTGGACGGGCCTGCGGATTGAATAACGCTGATACGTTTCCCGCCTCCCGCTGCGCGGATTGCTGTCTATAGTCCTGAGCGGACCTGCTAGGGAAAGGTCTCATACGGTGGCCGCGTTGCTTTCTTCCGGGCCACCTTCATGCTGCGTCAGGCAGGATGCGCAAGATGACTCTTCAAAAACCCTTCGACCTCGACTCCACCATGCTCATCTATGGCGGCTATCGCATCGCGGTGGTCCGCTCCCTGGAGGATATCGGGCCTTTCCTGGATGACTGGGAGGCGCTGGCCCGCTCGGCTGCCGAACCCAATGTGTTCTATTCGCCTTGGGCCCTGCTGCCGGCCCTCGAGCATCTGGCCGGCGACAAGCGCTTTGCGCTGCTGTTCCTGATCCGCCCGAGCGGGCCCGGGCTCGGGGACAAGCCGGTTCTGGACGGCTTTTTCCCGCTGCTCGAGCCGGCCGGTTGTATCCTGCTGCCCCTGAGGGTGGCGAGAATGTTCCGCCACCGTTACTGCTTCTCGGTGGCGCCCCTGGTGCGCCAGGGGTGCGAGCCGGCGGTCATGCGCGCCTTCCTGCGCTGGCTGCACGCACACCGACGCCAGTACTCGCTGCTGTTACTGCGCGATGCGCCCGCCGACGGCCCGCTGGCTGCGGCCTTGCGCGCTGCCCTGGGCGACGAGGGCCTGCACTTCGACGAGGGCGCCCGGCGCTCGCGCGCGCTGATCGTGCCTGGGGACGATGCCGAGCGTTACCTGGAGCGGGCCGTATCGGGGAAGCGGCGCAAGGAATACCGGAGGCTGAGTCGTCGCCTGGCCGAACTGGGCGATCTGCGCCTGCGGGTGCTGCAGGCCCATGGCGAGGATCTCGAGGCCTGGCTGTCGGCCTTCATCGAGCTGGAGTCGAAGGGCTGGAAGGGCCAGTCGCGCTCGGCCCTGGGCTGCCGGCCGGCCTGTCGTCGCTACTTCGAGGAGGTCACCACGGCCGCCTATGCGCGTGGCCAGCTGAGGATGCTCGAGCTGTCCCTGGACGGCCGGCCGCTGGCGATGCTCTGCGATTTCCTCGCCCCGCCGGGGGCCTTTTCCTTCAAGGTCGCCTTCGACGAGGAGTATGCCCGGTATTCCCCCGGCGTGCTCCTCGAGCTCGAGTGCATCCGCCTGGTGCACGAGCTGAAGGCGCAGGGCGTCCAGTGGATGGATTCCTGCGCGGCACCGGAGAATGGCTTGAGCAACCGCCTGTGGCTGGAGCGCAAGCCGCTGTGCACTTTCGTGCTCAGCAGCGGCGCGCCGCTGGCCGATCTCTGGGCCGACCTGTATCCCTACGGGAAACGCCTGAAGGGCTGGTGGATGCGATACCAGGAGAGGCTGCCGGACTGGCGGCCGAGCTGGTCGCGCACGGCCGGCGGTTGATGGCTGAAGCGCAGGCAGCCGAACAGCGTGAATACCCGGGTCTGCCAGCCGAGCGGCTGGAAGCCCAGATGTTCGAGCAGCTTGCGGGCGCGCGCGTTGCGCGCATCGACCACCGCCCGGGCGCGCTGGTGGCCGGCCGCGTGCAGTAGCTCCCAGAGGCGTTCCTGGCCGCCGAGCATCAGCGCGCTGCCCCGGTGGCCGGGGGCGACCTCCACGGCGAACAGGTAGACGCTCGGCGCCGTGACGGGAAACCAGCAGCGATAATAGTGGCGGTCGTAGTAGTCGCGGTCGCTGTACCAGAGAAAGGCGCAGACATTGCCCTCGCCATCCAGGGCGGCCAGGCCCTGCACGCCCTCCTGTTCGAGGAGGTCGTCGATCACCGTCCGGTGCTGGGGGAAGTAGCGCTCGAAGGCCGGCAGCAGCTCCCGGCTGATCGGGGGGTAGCTCCAGTGGTGCTGGCGTTGCAGCCGGGGAGGCTCCAGGGCCAGGTCGCGCTCGAGCCAGAGCAGCCGCCGCTGATCGTACAGGTAGCGTGCGCAGAGCAGGCGCAGGCTACCGAGCAGACCCTTGCGCCTGATCTTGACCTTCAGATCCCAAGGGCTCATGGTTCCGCCCATGCGAGGACGAAGAGGGTTTCGCCCGGCAGGCTGAAGCGCCATGGCTGCTCCGCGCAGTCGAGGGTGCCCTCGCCGGGCTCCGCCGTCGCGCTCAGCAAGTGCAGGCGAGGCGGATCCTGACCGTGGCAGGTCAGCAGTTTGCCGCGTAGCCGTACTTCCTGACGCCGTGGCGTCTTGTTCACGCCGAACAGGACCACCCGGGAGCCCGAGCGCATGGCCAGGACGTCCACCTCGAAGGCGTCGTTGTCCAGGCGCAGGACCTGCTCCTGCCAGTGCTGCTGCATGAACGCCATGGCCTGGCCGACCGGCTTGAGGACGTAGCGGCCGTCGTCGGCCAGGCCGATCATGCCCTTGAAGTGGTTCTCGTTGTCCGTGGCGGGAAACCAGTCGAGCAGCTCCAGCAGGCCGTCCTGGGCCGAATTGATCGCCACCGAGGCCCACCAGAGCGCGGCGAGCCCGGTTTCCTGCTCATAGGGGCTGACGCTGTTGCCGCTGGACAGGTTGGTCTGCCCCAGCAGCAGCGCCTTGCGCGGCCGGCCGCGCGCGTCCAGGCCGACCAGTTGCGCGGCCTGGCGCACGCCGTCGCGGTAGGCGCGGGTGGCGCGCAGATCGCGGACCATCCATTCGTGCCAGGAAAGGGCGTCGATCCACTCGCCGTGCTCGTCCAGCAGCCGCCGCGCCCAGTCCAGGCCGCGCCGCGCATGGGCGCCATTGGTGCTCGGACCGTTGATCAGGCGCGAGGAGGCCGGCATGGCGAGGCGTACCCCGGCCTCGCGGGCGCCGGGATGCTGGCGGACCAGCGGGGCCATGCGGGCGAAATAGGCGGCGAAACTGGCGTAGTCGGGGTAGTTGAGGTTGGGCTCGTCGGCCAGGGCCAGGTAGTGGGTGCCTTTCCCGCCAAGGGCGATGATGCCCTCGAGCCAGGCCTTGAGCCCGCCGCGGCTCATGTCGTTGACGGCGAGCCGCGGCCGCCGGCCGCTCCGTGACAGCAGGGTGATGTCGGTGCGGATGCCGTACTGGTTCAGGTACAGGGGACGGAACCGCTCCTCGCGCCGCGGGTTGCGGGTCATGGCGTCGACGAAGCTGTAGTAGCTGGCGGCGCGCGGCGCCAGCCGGGCGAGCAGCTCGGGCGCCTCGGGCGGCGTGTAGGGCAGGGCCACGCCGAGTCTGGGCGTCGGGCCGAGGACCTCGCCGTGCAGCTCGAGCCCGACCTGGCCGGGAGGCAGCCCGGGATCGAACAGGTGCTCGGGGCGCTGGGCGAACAGGTTGGCGCTGCCGTCCAGCCAGAAGGCGGCCTTGCCGCGGCCGCGCAGGCGCAGGCTCCAGAGCTGCTCCTCGTCGGCCACGGGCAGCTCGACGCGGTCGCTCTGCGTGTAGTGGCCGTCGCGGGACAGCGGTAGGTACAGGCTGTGGCCGTCGCTCAGGCGTTCGGCATACAGACCGTCGACGCCGCCGTGGTATTTGCCGGCGAGCACCGCGCGCTCGCCGGCGCGCACGCGGAAGTACAGGCGCGTGTCGGCCGGCAGTTCGGCGCAGAAGTGCAGCTTGACCGGCTCGAACAGCGCGGCGGTGTCTTCGGCATGCCGGATTCGGTAGCGGCGGAAGCTGTAGCCGGGGATTTCCAGGCGCTGGTCGCCGTCTTCGGGGCGCAGCGCCCAGTGCTGCCGGCCACGGGTTTCCTCGGCGGCGATGTCGCGCTGGGCCAGCAGACGCCCGTCGCCGGCCTGCAGATAAAGGTGCTCGGCGTTGGCCTCGGCCTGCCAGGCCGGCTGCCACTCCACCTGCAGGCTGTCGCCCCGCGGGGGGCGCAGGTACAGTGCGCCGTCGCGGATGCCGGGCCATTCCTGCGCCTGCACGCCCGGCAGCAGCGCGCCGAGCAGCAGGCCGCCGAACAGTATGCGCCAGCCGTTCATGTTGCCGGCCCCTGTTGCGCGCGCAGCAGGCGAAGGTCGCTGGGCAGGATCAGCAGGGTCTGGCCGATGCCGATGCCGCTGACCCGCCAGTAGAGCAGCAGCATGGCCAGGGCGAGGGCACTGTAGGCGACCGACGAGGCGATCGAGGCGCCGACGATACCCCAGTGGGGAATCAGCAGCACCGCCAGCAGCAGGTTCAGCGCTGCGGCGCCGCCGGCGAACACGGAAAGGGTGCCGGGCCGCTCCTTGCCGAGCAGGTCCAGGTGCAGGATGCTCGAGTAGCACAGGCTGAATATGCCGGGCAGCAGGGCCAGCAGGGCCGGGTAGGCCGGCCGGAAGGCGCTGCCGAACAGCAGCACGATCAGCCACTCGCCGATCAGCGCCATGCCCAGGCAGGCGACGAGCATCGCGGTGCCGGTCAGGCGCAGCGCCAGCGGGGTGAGCTGCTCGATGCCTTCACCCTGCTGCAGCAGGCGCTTCATCAGCGGCGTGGTGACCGCTTCGGGGACGATGAACAGCAGCTCGGCGGCGGCGGTGGCCATGGCGTAGTAGCCCAGCGCCTGGCTGTCGAGCAGCAGGCCGATGAGCAGGTAGTCGGCGCGCATCAGTATCTGCTGGAACAGCACGTCGGGATGGCTCCGGCTGCCGAAGCGCAGCAGCTCGCCCTGGCTGCCCGGGTCCCAGGCCAGGCGGATGCTGTGGTAGCGGGCGAGCAGGCAGAGGCCGGCCACCACCACCAGGCCCAGGCCGACGAGCCAGCTGACCAGCGCGGCGCTCAGCGCCGCGTGCGGCCACATCCAGAACAGGGCGAGGAACAGCAGCAGTGGCGTCAGCGACTCCAAGAGGCGCAGGCCGTTGAAGGCGCCGACCTGGCCGTCGGCATTGTGTAGGGTGAGCAGGGCGCTCTTCAGCACGTACAGCGGCACGGCCAGGAGCAGCAGCCAGGCGAAGGGGCCGAGCTGGTGCATGATCTGCAGATCCGCGCCGAACGCCCGCAGCAGCTCGACGCCGAGCAGGGTGGCCAGCGCTGAGGCCAGGCAGCCGTAGAGCAGCATCAGCGTCAGCAGCAGCCCCATCGGATGCTGGCGCGCGGCCTGATAGCCGACGGCGGTGTTCAGCCCGCCGCTGGTGACCGCGCCGATCAGCTCCGGCAGGGCGACGAGCAGGGCGAACAGGCCGCGATCGGCAGGGCCGAGGATGCGCGCCAGCAGCACGTTGCGCAGCAGGCGCAGGGCGAGCATCGCCAGCTTGGTGCCGACGCTGAGGATCAACTGGCGGATATAGTCATTGGACTTCATTCCTGTATTCCTGCCGGGCGCTGGCCGGCGATGCCGGCGGCTGGGCGCCGCTGGCGGCGGGCGCCTTGCAGGATGCGCCAGCCGAGCAGGGCGGGCTGGCAGGCGACCTGATGGCTGACGCCGATGCGCGGCAGCGACAGCGATGCCGCCTGCCGGCTGTGATGCAGGCCGGGATGGGTGCCCAGCGCCTGGCTGTAGCCCTGCCGCTTGAGCGCGGCGCAGACCCGCGCGTCATGGTCGCCATTGGGGTAGCAGTAGACCGGCAGTGGTGCTTGGCAGTGCGCGCCGATGGCTTCGTGCGAGCGCCGCAGCTCGGCCGTCAGGCTGGCGTCGTCGAGGCCGGTAAGTATCACATGGCTGGCGCCGTGCGGGCCGAAGCGTATCAGCCCCGAGGCCTCCATCGCCTGCACCTGTTGCCAGTCCAGGGCGTGCGGCTCGAGCGGGCTCGGGCAGCTGTCGGCGAGCACCTGCAGGGTGGTCGCCGGCAAGCCTTTCAGCTGCTGCAGGAACTGCTCGAGGGCCTGGCTGCGCAGGTGTTCGGAGCGCGCCGAGTAAAGTTCTCCCGGCAGGCTCAGGTGTCGCCGCAGCAGTGTGACGAGCCGTTCGCGAGCCTCCTCGCCGAAACTGCCCCAGAGGGTTTCGCCGATGGCTTCCCACCAGAAGCGCCGCTGGCTGCCGATGAAGTCGGTGGAGAGGAAGATGCTCGCCGACAGCCCATGTTCCTGTAGCAGCGGGAAGGCATGCAGGGCGTTGTCGCGCCAGCCGTCGTCGAAGGTCAGAGCCAGGCGCGGCGGCCCGTTCGCTGGGCTCGCAGGGTCGAGCAGCTCGGCGAGCGGCACGCAGTCGAAGTGATGCTTGAGCCAGTGCAGCAGGTTCTCGAAGGCCGGTTTGCCGATGCACAGGGCGTTGCGGTGCGGCAGGGCCGCCTGCGCATCCTCTGCCAGGACCCGATGCAGCATCAGGATGGTGCCGGTCCCGCGCAGCAGGTGCTGTCTCGCGGGAGTATTGAGGCAGAGCCAGCCGGTGCCGGCCTTGAGCAGCTGCTTGAGTGGCATGATGCCTCCTTATCGATTCTGTTGTGGATTCCAGTGCTGATAGCTTTGCCCGCTGAGGAACTGCCAGATGCCAGCGCTTATCGCTGCCAAGGTCACCAGTACGTAGGCGGCCAGGTGGAAGGGTTTCGGCAGGCGCTGGCGCTGGCCGAGCAGGCCGATCAGCGCCAGCTCGTAGCCAGCGAGCTGGGCGATCAGGGCTAGGCGGTAGAAGTCGCCGGCGTTCCACAGCCCGACATTGCTCAGCAGCAGGGGAATCAGCAGGACGGGCGCGAGCCGGCGGACGAGCTTGTGAGTGAACAGGCCGAGGGCAAGCAGGCCGTGGCGTCGCGGGTCGAGCAGCTCGCGCCGGCGTGCCAGGCTGCGCAGGCCCCGGGTAGTGATCCGGCAGCGGCGGCGGAACTGGTTATCGGCACTCTCCACGCCGAGGTCGGTGACCCGGGCGGCTTCCGCGAAGACGATGCGCTGTCCGGCCACCGGCGCGCAGGTGGTCAGGAAGAAGTCGTCGGTGACATCCGTCGGCACCGTCTGGAACAAGCTTCGGCGCAGGGTCTGCAGGCCGCCGTCGGCTGAGGCCAGGCAGCCGGCGCGGCTTTCCAGGCGGCGCAGCCAGGACTCGTAGCCGTGATACAGTCGGTCGCCGATGGCCAGCGCCTTGCCCGCGGCGGGGATGGTTACGTTGCCGACGGTGGCGCCGACCCGCGGATCGGCGAAAGGCGCGACCAGCTGGCGCAGGGTGTCGCCGGTCCACAGGGTGTCGGCATCGCTGAACACCAGGATCTCGCCGTCGGCCACCGCTACCGCGCTGTTCAGTGCCCCGGCCTTGCCGCTGCGCGGCAGGTCCAGCACCCGTATGTCGTCACCGGCATGGGCCTGGGCGACCTGCCGGGCCAGCGCCACGGTGGCGTCGCCGGAGCCGTCGCTGGCGACGATGATCTGCCGTAGCTCGCGCGGGTAGGCGTCGTCCAGCAGCGAGTGCAACTTGGCCTCGATGTGCAGCTCTTCGTTGTAGGCGGCGACAATCACGCTGACCCGCGGCAGCCGTTTCAGCTCGATGGGTTGCACCGCGGGCTGGAACCGGGCGTGCACGGCCAGCAGGGCGGGGTAGCCCAGGTAGGCGAAGAGCGGCAGGAACAGGCACAGCCAGAAGATCGCTTCAGCCACGGGAAGGCCTCCGTGCAGTCAGATCGATCAGCCCCATCAGCAGGGCGATGCCGGCGACGTGCAGGCGCAGCCAATGCAGCACCGCGAGGCGCATCGCCAGCAGTGGGCGCTGCCTGGTGTAGCGATGGCGCAGGCTCAGCAGGCCGGCCGGCAGCCAGCCCAGCACGAAGGCGCCGAGGGCGACGGCCGGCTGGTCGAGCAACAGGCAGAGCAGCGCCAGCGCGTCGAGCGCCCAGTGCCCGGCCGCCAGCAGTGGGAAGCGCAGCAGACGCAGGCTGGCGCGGTCCTTGCGTAGTAGCTGTGCCTGGCTGTTCTGCCGCCAGAGCTCCTTGCCCAGCCATTCGCCCCAGCTGCCTTCGAAGCCCCAGTTCAGTACCGTCGGCCGGGGTAGGCTGAGCAGGCGCGCGCCGGCCTGGTCGAGACGCAGGCCGAGGTCCTTGTCCTCGCCGCTGCGCAGGCTTTCATCGAAGCCGCCGACTCGCTCGAACCACTCTCGCTCCAGGCACAGGTTGGCGGTCGGCAACCAGTCCAGCAGCGCCGGCCGGTCGCGCTCGGCGGCCAGCCGCTGCAGCCAGGCGCGGGCGTACCAAGGGGCCTGGGGGGGCGCCTGGTGGACCAGGCCGAGCACGTCGGCACGGTCCTCGTCGCGTACCGCACGCCAGGTGGTCAGCCAGTCCGGGGGCACCTCCATGTCTGCGTCGAGGAAGGCCAGGCAGTCGCCGCTGGCCGCCGCGGCGCCACGGTTGCGCAGGGCGCCGATGCTCACCCCGGGACAGTCCAGCACCTGCGCGCCGAGGCGGCGGGCCAGGTCCTGGCTGCCGTCGCGGGAGCCGTTGTCCGGGACGATCAGTTCATATTCGAGGCCGGCGTGTTCGGCGGCGCGGCGCGCGGCTTCGAGGGTGCGGCCGAGGCGCTCGGCCTCGTCGAGGGTCGGAACGATGATGGAGATTCGCTTCATGACTGTGCTCCGGCGGAGTCGTCGTCGGCCTGCAGGCGCAACAGGCTGGCTATCCCGAGCATCACCCAGAGGTACTTGTGGCTCGGCACGCTGAGGAAGAACAGGAAGCAGCCGAGCGCCAGACACGACAGGCCGAAATGGGTGGCCAGCGCCGCCCGTTCGGGATCGCCGCGGTTCAGCCAGTGGCGGCGGGCGACTTGGCAGTTGCGCAGGCTGAGCAGCAGCAGGCCGGCGAACAGCAGGCCACCGGGCAGGCCGACCTCGCTGAACATGCCCAGGTAGGTGTTGTGCGCTTCGCGGAACAGCTCTTCCGGCTGCGGCCGGTTGGCGAAGGCGATGGCGTAGCCGGTCTTGGCGAATTGCAGGGGGAAGGTGCCGGGGCCGCTGCCGAGCAGCGGGTGTTCGGCGATTATCTGGCTGCCTACCACCAGGTAGGCGCTGCGCCGGGCCAGGGAGGGGTCGGCGTAGGCATTGACCCCGGACTTCAGGCTGGCGAGGACCTCCAGACGCTGGATGAAGCTTTCCGGCAGCAATGCGGGGCTCAGCGGCAGGCCGACCGCCAGGGCCAGGATCAGCCAGCCGAGGTGGCGGGTCAGCAGGTGTTTGACATGGTCGCGATAGTGCCAGGCGGCCATGGCGGCGGTCAGCAGCACCACCAGCAGGCCGGAGCGCGAGCCGGTGCGGCCGAGGCCGGCCAGCAGCAGCACCAGCTGCGCCAGCCAGAACAGCCGCTGCGGCCAGCGCGGCGCGCGCACCACCAGCAGCAGTGCGAGCGGGAAGGCGACGCTGATCAGCAGGGCGAAGTAGTTGGGGTCAGCGAGCAGGCCGATGGCCCGGCTGGCCGGCTGGTGGCTGGTGGAGACCAGGGCGACCACGCAGGTGCTGGCCACCGACAGCACCACCACGCGGGCCAGCGTCGGCAGGTCGAGGTCGCGGCCGAACAGCACGCTGAGGACGAACAGCACCAGGCCGACGGCGAATTGGCGCAGGTGCTGCAGCGACAGGCCGAGGTGGCTGCTGAACGCCAGGCTGAGCAGGTAGCAGGCGAGAAAGGCCGAGAGCACTGGCCACAGGCTGCTGCGCAGGCGCTGTGCCGGCAGCTGGCGCAGCAGCAGCTGCAGCCCGGCGATGGCGATCAATGCCAGGCCGAGCAGCTTGTTCAGGGGGAGGCCGCCGCCCTCGCTACCGCCGGCGGCAGTGGGGCTGAACAGGCCCTCGAAGGGCACCAGGGCGACCATCACCAGCAGGCCCCAGACCGGGTGGCGGTAGAGCGCGGCCAGAACGACAAAGGCGGGAAGCGCCAACGGTGCCAGATAGGGATAGGGGCTGGCCAGCAGCAGCAGGCAGGCCAGGCCGAGTATCAGAACCAGGGGCAGAACCAGGGGCATCGCATCATCCTCCGACCGCGTTGCGGTACAGCTGACGCCATTGCTCGGCCTGGGCTGGCAGATGGTAGTGGTGGAGCTGGGCGAGCCTGGCCTGTTCGGTCAGCGCCCGGCGCAGCGCCTTGTCGAGCAGCAGGCGCCCGACCTGCAAGGTCAGCCCGATGATTTCGCCGGGTGGGCTGAGCAGGCCGGAAACCTCGTGGTCGAGCACGTCGGGAATGCCGCCCACGGCGAAGGCGGCCACCGGCACGCCGGCCTGCATGGCTTCCAGCAGGACCATCGGCGTGCCTTCGCTGCGCGAGCTGATGACCAGCACGTCGAGGGCGCGCAGCCAGGCCGGCAGGTCCGTCCGGTAGCCGGGCAGGGCGATGCGCTCCCGCAGCCCGGCGGTGTCGATGGACTGCTGCAGGGCGTCGCGCTGCGGCCCCTCGCCGAGCAGCACGGCGTGCAGGCGGGGATCGCGGCGGCACAGCGCGATGGCCAGCTCGACGAACAGATCCGGTCCCTTTTCCTCACTGAGGCGCCCAATGAAGCCGATCAGAGGTGCGGCGGGGGCCGCAGGCGGACGCAGGTAGACGACTTCGGGGGCGGGCGGCAGGCCGTTGGGCAGCACGTGCAGCTTGCCGGCGCCCACGCCGGCCTGGCGGTGCTGGTGGGCGATGCTGTCGGCCACGCAGACCACCGCGCGTACCTGCGGGGTACGGCACAGCCGCAGGCTGAGCCAGGTGTAGAAGCGCTGCTTGCGGCTGCGCGGGGTGAAACCGTGCTGGGTGACGATCAGCGGCAGGCCGAGGCACAACGCGCTCAGCCAGCCGTAGACCAGGCCCTTGAAGCCGTGGCCGTTGAGCAGCGTCGGCCGCTCGTCCGGGTGCCCCAGCTGGCGCAGCAGGCTGCCCAGGCCGGTGCAGCGGGTCAGCTCCACGCCGGCCTCGCGAAAACGCCGGGCCAGCGGCTCCGGGCCGTCGATGAGGAGCACCCGATGCTCGCCGGGGGCGTACTGGCAATGTTCCAGGAGCATCCGCTCGAGGCCGTAGAAGCCGCTGCTGCTGAGCAGGTGGGCGATCCGCAGCGGCGCCTCCTTCTGGCGGGCGCTCAGTCGCTGGCCCAGTGTCGAATCCATGGCAGGCTCCCGGGTTTGTGTGGATTGGGTAGGGCGGTGGGCTGCTCGGCATTGATGGTCATCAGTACGGGTAGGCCGAGCTGCTGCTGCAACTGATCGGGATGCTTGAAGCGATGGTCGAAGAACTCGCGGATGTAGCCCACGGCGATGGCCAGCAGCAGGGCGGTGAGCAGGCCGAGGGGGATGATCTGCAAGGGCTTGGGAAAGCTCGCCTCGGTGGGCTCGAAGGGACGGCTGAGGACCTTGGCATTGGACAGGCCGCCATCCAGCAGGCTGCGGCTGCGGCTTTCCTCGTAGCGCTGGGTGTAGGTGAAGAAGGCCTGGTGCAGGGCCTCGATCTCGGTGTTGAGCTGGCGCAGGCTGCTCTGCGCGTCCTGCAGTTCGCGGATGCGGCCCTGGTACTCCTCGATCCGCGCGGTCTTCTGGGCGATCACCCCGGAGATGATGTCCAGCTCCTTGCGGCGCTCGCTGATGCGATTGCCGATCACCTGGAGGAACTGCTGGCGGGTCCGGCTGATCTGCGCATAGAGGTTCCGCATCGGCGCGCTGTTCGGGTGGTAGATGTCGGTCTCGGCGCCGTATTGGCCGATCTGGTCGATCAGCCGGTCGCCCAGCTGGCGGATCTCGCGGTCCTCGAAGGCGGCGTTGTTGATGGTGCTGGCGAAGGTGTAGGGAAAGCTGTAGTTGGTCAGCCTGGCCTTGCGGGCCACGGCCAGGCTGTTCTGCAGGTAGTCGACCCAGCGCTGGCTCTCCAGCAGGCGGTCGCGGTAGTGGTTGAGGGCCTGCTCTTCCTGGTTGATGGCGTTGAGGCGGAAGGTGATTTCCTCGTCGGGCTTGGCCGAGTGGATCCGCCCGAGTAGGGCCTGCCGCTGGCCTTCGAGACCGCTCAGCTGGTCCTGGTACTGGGTCTTTTTCTGTTCGTAGAAGGCTTCCGGCAGGTCGTTGGAGTGCAGGGCGTGACGCCGCATCAGGTAGGTGTCGAGCAGGCGGTTGACGAGCAGGGTGCCGAGGGCCGGCTCGCCGGCCCGGTAGTGTACGGCGATGACATTGGAGCCGGGCAGTGGGACGATCTCGAGATCCGCCAGGGTGGCCAGGGTCAGCTCGTCCAGGCGGCTGTCGCGGGGCGGCTCGACCGCGAAGCCGAGGGCGTTGCGCAGGGGGGCGATCAGGTAGTCGCGCAGCGGGTTGAGCAGCAGCCGCCGCAGCAGGCCTTCCTCTTCGGCGAAGTGGCCCTCCTGGCGCAGCTTGTCGAGGGTTTCCCGGATCAGTTCGGGCGAGCGCAGGATGCTGCTTTCGGTTTCCATGTCGGCCAGGGTCGGCGGCAGGAACTTGTCGGTTTCCTGCTGCAGGGTGGCGCTGTTGGCCTCGGTCTGCGCCACCTTCTTCGACTGCACCATGACTTCCGCGGTGATGTCGAACGACTGGCTGAGCAGCAGCGGCAGCAGCAGGGCGAAGGCGGCGAAGGCGAGGAACACCCGCTTGATCAGCCGTCGGTTGGTGTACAGCGTGGAGAAAAATATATACAGGTGGTTTTCACGCTTGAGGATGTTCATCGCTAGTCGTTCTCATCCTTGTTGTCGACCTGATAGGAGAAGCCGAAGTTGAAGCCGCTGAAGAGCATCAAGTCCGCCAGTTGGCGGACGGTGTCGCCAGCGCTGGTGAGGCCGCTGCGCGGCACGAAGAGCAGGTCGTCCGGCTGCAGGTAGGCCACGCTGTCGGCGTTGTTCTTGAGCAGCTCCTCGATGTCGTAGGTGCGCGACACCACCTGGTCGCCCTGGCGGTGCAGGACCAGCACCGATTCCAGGTTGGCGGTGACGGGGTTGTGCCCGCGCGCCAGGGTCAGCGCCTCGAGCACCGAGATCGGTCGGCGCACGGGATAGGCGCCGGGCTGGATGACCTCGCCCAGCACGTACACCTCGTTGGCGGCGGTGGCCTTGAGCAGCACGTCGACCTGGATCGGTCCCACTTCCTTGAGGTAGCGCTCGTTCAGCTGCCGTTCGAGCTCGTCGCGGCTCATGCCGACGAGCTGCATGCTGCCGAGCATCGGGAAGGTGGCGCGGCCGTCGGCGCCGACGGTGATTTCCCGGCTCATCCCGCTGTTCGGGCTGAACAGGGTGTCGCGCAGGTGTTGCGCGCGGGTCTGCGCCTTGGCCACGGAGACGGTGATCAGCGGCGTGCGGAGGGTCTCCTGGTAGCGCTCGATCATCAGCGCCTGGGCTTCCTCGACGGTCAGCCCGGCGACCTTCAGGCTGCCGACGTACTCCAGGTTGACGGTGCCGTCGGGCATCACCGTCTTGATGCCGGTCAGGCCCTTGGCAGTGGCGAACTGGATCTCCAGCTGGTCGCCGGACTGAATGCGGTAGGCGCTGGGCGAGTCCATCTCGATGTGGAAGATCACGTCGAGCACGTCCTGCGGGCGCAGCACCTGGGTCACCGGGATCAGTTCGCTCTGCGTGGCCTGCTCCTCGGGGGCGGTGAGGATATATGCAGGAATCGAGCGTTGGCTGCTGCAGCCGGCCAGGGCCAGGAGGGCGAGCAGGGAAAATATTGACTTCTTCATGGTGGCATACGTCCTGTAAGTGTGATCCGTGATCAAAGAAGCTTGTAGAGCCACTTCGGCATATAGAACTTGCGGGCGTTGAACACGCTGCCCAGCAGCTTGGCGTTGGCCTGCCGCAGGCGCTGCACGGCGGCTTGGGCGACTTCCCAGCGGGTCTCTTCGGCGCGGACCACCAGCACCACGCCGTCGGCCATGGCGGCCAGGGTCAGGCCGCTGGTGCCGCTGTAGACGGCCTCGGCGTCGATCACCACGAAACGGTAGCGGACGGCCAGGCAGTCCAGCAGGTACTGCAGGTCTTCGGCGGTGAAGCGGCCGACTGCCTGCGAAGGCTGGCCGAGCGGCAGCAGGTCGAAGGGCAGCTCGGGATGGCGCTGGATGCAGTGCCTGAACTTGCCCTCGGGGTGCGGGCTGTTCAGCAGCTCGAACAGGCCCGCGTCGGCCGCCATGCCCAGGCGCGAGCTGAGGCCGGTGGCCGACGGGCTGGCATCGACCAGCAGGAGCTTGCCCTTGGCCGAGTGGGCCAGTTGCCTGGCCATGCTCAGGGCGCTGGTGGTGGTGCCGCAGCCGCTGGTCGGGGCGATCAGCAGCAGGGTTCGGCAGGTCTGGTCGAGTATCGTGGTCGCCAGGTTGACTTCGCTGGGGCTGAGAACGCGCTGGTCCTGCTCCAGCAATAGCGTGGTTTGCTCGGAACGGAGCATGGTCATGGGGCTGACTCCTGATGCGTGCGCTGCCTCGGGGAATGAAGGTTCAGCTGGCGCCGTGGCCGTAGAAGACTTCGATGGGGGTTTTCACGAGGATCCACAGGTCCAGCAGGGGACCCTGTCGGCGGATGTAGGTCATGTCGAGCTCGACCCGGTTGTCGAAGTCGACGTCGCTGCGTCCGGAGATCTGCCAGAGGCCGGTCATGCCCGGATAGATGCTCAGCCGGCTGAGATGGTGCTCGTGGTAGCGGCTGGCGTTGAACGAGGTGGGCCGCGGGCCGACCAGGCGCATCTCGCCGCGCATCACGTTGATCAGGTTGGGCAGCTCGTCCAGGCTGGTGCGGCGCAGCCAGCGGCCGATCGGGGTCACCCGCGGGTCGGCGTCGATCTTGAAGTCGATGGAGTTGGGGCCGTGCTTGTTCAGGTGGCGCAGCGACTCCTTCAGGGCCTCGGCATCGGCCACCATGCTGCGGAATTTGAACATGCCGAAGCGGCGCCCGCGAAAGCCGGTGCGCTGCTGGACGAACAGCACGGGGCCCGGACTGCCCAGCTTGATCAGCAGGGCGATGCCCAGGAGCAGGGGGGAGAGCAGGAGCAGCAGAAGCAGGGCGGCGAGCGCCTCGCTGAAGCGCTTGGTGCGGGACAGGGTCCAGGGGCAACCGCCCTGGCGTTTGCTGAGCCAGCCGCGGTTGTGTATCCAGAGTGCATTCTGGATCTTCTCTCGTTGCGAGGGGTTGGTGCGTTTTTCCTTGAGGCTGTACTGTCCGTCCTTAGCGAAGCTTGGCTGTTGGAATGAGTTTTCCGGGGCATTCATTGCGCATTACCTCATGCGACAGTTCCCCGTTCGCGGCGGCGGATGAGGTCGCCGCGGCATCGGGGCTGCCGATCCTGTAGTAGTGGCAAAACCAGGCGACGAAGCGCGCGAGGCCTTCTTCGAGGCTTACCTGGGGCTGAAAGCCGATGTCCCGTTGCAATTCCGAGACGTCGGCATAAGTGTCGAGCACGTCCCCGGGCTGCAAAGGCAGCAATTCTCGCAGGGCCTTGCGGCCCAGATGCCTTTCCAAGGTATCGATGTAGTGGGTGAGGGCGATCGGTCGATGCCCGCCGATGTTGTACAGGCGCCAAGGCGCCATGCTGCTTTCCGCCCGGGGCCGTTCATGGTCCCAGAGCGGATCGGGCTGGGGCGGCTGCGGTAGAAGCCGCACCAGACCTTCGACGATATCGTCGATGTAGGTGAAATCGCGCCGGTGCCGGCCATGGTTGAACAGGCGCAGCGGTCGCCCTTCGACGATGGCTTGGGCGAACTGGATCGGCGACATGTCCGGCCGGCCCCAGGGGCCGTAGACGGTGAAGAAGCGCAGGCCGGTGGCGGGAATGTCGAACAGGTGGCTGTAGCTGTGTGCTATCAGTTCGTTGGCCTTCTTGCTCGCGGCGTACAGCGACAGTGGGTGGTCGACGTTGTCCTGCACCGAATAGGGGGTGTGTTGGTTGGCGCCGTACACCGAGCTGGACGAGGCGTAGATCAGATGCTGCACCGGCTGCTGGCGGCAGCCTTCGAGAATGTTCAGGAAGCCTGTCAGGTTGCTCTGCACATAGGCGTGCGGATCGCTCAGCGAGTGGCGCACGCCGGCCTGGGCGGCCAGATGCACCACAGCCTCTGGGCGCTGTTGGGCGAACAGTTCGGCGATGCCGGCGGCATCGCCGAGATCCAGCCGCCACAGCGGAAAGTCGCCGGCTTCGTGGCGCACCCAGCGCACTCGGTCTTCCTTCAGGGCCGGGTCGTAGTACTCGTTGAAGTTGTCCAGGCCGATGACCTGATGGCCGTCGAGCAGCAGTCGGCGCACGCAGTGGGCACCGATGAAGCCGGCGGCGCCGGTGACCAGGATCTTCATTGCACCCCCGTCTGTGGATCGACGTGCGGCAGGCCGATGCCCAGGTAGCGCAGGCCGGCGGCGGCCATCTGCAGGGGGCTGTAGAGGTTGCGCCCGTCGATGACCAGGCGGTCGCGCAGCTTGTGCGCGAGCAGTTCGAAGTCGACCACCCGGAAGGCCTTCCACTCGGTGCAGATGACCAGCGCATCGGCGTCTTGCAGGGTGTCGTCGCGGGTGGCGCAGAGTAGCAGGTCGTCGCGGTAGCCATACAGGCGCCGGCACTCGGACATGGCCTCGGGGTCGAAGGCGCGCACCGTCGCGCCTTCGCGCCACAGCGCCTCCATCAGGGAGCGGCTGGGTGCCTCGCGCATGTCGTCGGTATTCGGCTTGAAGGCCAGCCCCCAGAGGGCGATGGACTTGCCGGCCAGTCCTGCGGGGTAGAGCCTCTGCAGCTTATGGAACAGCACCAGGCGCTGCGCCTCATTCACCTCCTGGACGCTCTGCAGCAGGCGCAGTGGCTGGCCGCTGGCGGTGGCGATGTGCAGCAGGGCGCGCAGATCCTTGGGAAAGCAGGAGCCGCCGAAGCCGCAGCCGGGGTAGATGAAGTGATAGCCGATGCGCGGATCGGAGCCGATGCCCCGGCGTACCGCCTCGATGTCGGCGCCCAGGCGTTCGGCCAGGTTAGCCAGCTCGTTCATCAGGCTGATACGCGTGGCCAGCATGGCGTTGGCCGCGTACTTGGTCAGTTCTGCGCTGCGGTTGTCCATGAAGATCAGCTTGTCGCGGTTGCGACAGAAGGGCGCGTAGAGTTCGGCAAGCTGGGCGTGGGCCAGCTCGTCGTCGCTGCCAACGATGATGCGGTCGGGACGGATGCAGTCGTTGACCGCGCTGCCCTCCTTGAGGAATTCCGGATTGGAGACTACCCGGACCGCGAGCTGGCCCTTGCCCAGGCGATCGAGCTCGGCACGGGCGACCGCCTCCACCTGTCTGGCCGTACCCACCGGCACGGTGGACTTGATCACCAGGGTGCGGTCGGTCTGCATGTGGCTGGCGATCTCGCGGGTCACCCCCAGCACGTGCTGCAGGTCGGCGGAGCCGTCCTCGTCGGACGGGGTGCCGACGGCGATGAAGATCAGCTGGCCGTGGATCACCGCATCGCTGGCCTGGGTACTGAAGGACAACCGGCCTTCGCGCAGGTTGTCGTCAATCATGGCGGAAAGGCCGGGCTCCTGGATGGGCGGTACCGCCCGCTGCAGCTGCTTGATCTTCAGTTCATCGATGTCGACGCAGAGAACGCGGTGGCCGACGTCGGCCAGAGCGGCGGCTTGAACCAGCCCGACATATCCGGTACCGAAAACGCTCACGTCCATGTTGGCGTGCCTCGTTGAGGAGAATGCGTTGATGGTGATACAGGTATAGGCGGTCGGGCGAGGACACTGTCAAGCAAGGGGATTGCTGTCCAATTGGCACTGTTGTAGCGCCATAATGATGGCCATCCGGATCCTGTAACTTATTCAATTCCTTATATTTTTAAGAACGGTTTGAGTATTGGTTAGGAGCGGGAAATTATCATTTGGGCCCGACGAGTGGTACCGTATGGGCAGGATAAGTATTGCCGAAAAATTTGGAGGATTCGGGCTTTTTTCCTAGAATTTTCCTGCGAGTCGACCGTATGGCGGTTTTTCGACTCCATGGACTGGCTGTATGCCAGCTCTGTTCCTCGCATGGCAGCCGATATGCCCGATTTCGATTTCACCCAACGCTTTCTCTTTGACGACACCGACGTTCGCGGTGAACTGGCCGACCTGCGCGGCAGCTATGCCGAGGTCCTGGCCAAGCACCCCTATCCCGAACCGGTCGCCCAACTGCTCGGCGAAATGCTCGCCGCCGCCGCGCTGCTGGCCGGCACCCTCAAGTTCGACGGCTTGCTGGTGCTGCAGGCCCGCTCTGCAGGGGCCGTGCCCCTGCTCATGGTGGAGTGCTCCAGCGACCGTGAGGTCCGCGGCATCGCCCGCTATCACGCCGAGCAGGTATCCGCCGGCGCCGGGCTGTGCGAGCTGATGCCCGAGGGCCTGCTGACCCTGACCGTCGATCCCGCCCAAGGGCAGCGCTACCAGGGCATCGTGGCCCTGCAGGGCGACAGCCTGGCGGACTGCCTGTCCAGCTATTTCGCCAGTTCGGAACAGCTGCCGACGCGCTTCTGGCTCAATGCCGACGGCCGCCGCGCCCGTGGTTTCCTGCTTCAGCAACTGCCCGGCGACCGCCTGAAGGATGCCGAGGCGCGCGCGGCCAGCTGGGAGCACCTGGTCACCCTGGCCGATACCCTGACCGCCGAGGAGCTGCTCGGGCTGGACAACGAAACCCTGCTGCGCCGCCTCTATCACCAGGAGGCCGTGCGTTTGTTCGAGCCGCTGCTGTTGCGCTTTTGCTGCAGCTGTTCGCGCGAGCGCTCGGCCAACGCCCTGTCCAGTCTGGGGCATGAAGATGCCGAGCAGCTGCTGCGTGAGCGCAGTGGTCTGGTGGTGGTCGATTGCCAGTTCTGCAACCAGCGCTACGAGTTCGATGCTACCGACATCGCCCAGCTGTTCGCCGGCGGCGGCAGCGAGGCGCCCTCGGCGACCCGGCATTGACTGGTCTGCGGGCCGGGAGCCGCCGGCCCTGAGCGAGGCGGTTTTCCCGGGAAAGGGCTTGCCCCGGCGCAGCCATGGCCCCAACTTCTCTCCAAAAGCATGGCACGATGGAACCTTTGCCAGACTAGCGGCTCCTACTGTGTTGTCAGCTTTTCTGGTACGATCACCGCACTTTTTTTATCTTTTTCTTGTAGCCCGAGCGGATGTCGCGCTACAAAAACGTATGGAGGAATCGGCCTCCGGCCGATCGGACGCACATGACGCAAGCTACTCAAGCCGTGTTTACCGACATCAGCGCTGCACAACTGATTGAAGAGGCCATCCGCCGAGGAGAGGGCGAGCTGGCCGCCAACGGTTCGCTGGTGGTGCGGACCGGCCATCGCACCGGGCGATCCCCGAGCGACCGCTTTATCGTCGAGGAGCCGGGCACTCAGCACAAGATTGCCTGGGGCAGCATCAACCGTCCATTCCCCAATGATAAGTTCGATGCCCTCTGGCTACGCGTCGAAGCCTACCTCGCCAACCGTGAGCGCTTTGTTTCGCACGTCCATGTAGGTGCTGACCTCGGGCACTACCTGGCAGTCAAGATGACTACCGAGACCGCCTGGCACAACCTGTTCGGCCGCTGCCTGTTCATCAATCCGGAAAAGTTCAACCCCTCCAGCAAGAGCGAATGGCAGATCCTCAACGCGCCTTACTTCGAGTGCGTGCCAGAGCGTGACGGCACCGCCTCCGACGGCTGCGTGATCATCAACTTCGCGGCCAAGAAGGTCCTGCTGGCTGGCATGCAGTACGCCGGCGAGATGAAGAAGGCCATGTTCTCCGTGCAGAACTTCCTGCTGCCGGAGGTCGACGTGCTGCCGATGCACTGCGCCGCCAACATGGGCGAAGAGGGCGACGTGACCCTGTTCTTCGGCCTGTCCGGCACCGGCAAGACCACCCTCTCCGCCGACCCGAGCCGCTACCTGATCGGTGACGACGAGCACGGCTGGGGCGTAGGCTCCGTGTTCAACATCGAGGGCGGCTGCTATGCCAAGTGCATCGACCTGTCCGAGAAGAACGAGCCGGTGATCTGGAAGGCCATCCAGTTCGGCGCCGTGCTGGAAAACGTGGTGCTCGACGAACGTTCGCGCCTGCCCGACTACGCCGACAGCAGCCTGACCCAGAACAGCCGCGCCGCCTATCCGCGCGAGCTGATCGAGAAGCGCGTGCCGGACAACCGCGCCGGCGAGCCCAACGCGGTGATCTTCCTCACCTGCGACCTCACCGGCGTGCTGCCCCCGGTGTCCATCCTCGACAACGAACAGGCGGCCTACCACTTCCTGTCCGGCTACACCGCGCTGGTCGGTTCCACCGAGATGGGCTCCGGCGGCGGCATCAAGTCGACTTTCTCCACCTGCTTCGGTGCGCCCTTCTTCCCGCGTCCGGCCGGCGAATACGCCGAGCTGCTGATCAAGCGCATCCAGGGCTACGACTCCAAGGTGTACCTGGTCAACACTGGCTGGACCGGCGGCGGCTACGGCGTCGGCAAGCGCTTCAACATCCCGACCACCCGCGGCGTGATCACGGCAATCCAGACCGGCGCCCTGATCGGTGTCGAGACCGAGCGTCTGCCGATCCTCAACCTGGACGTGCCGAAGGAGGTGCCAGGGGTCGACACCCGGCTGCTTAACCCGCGCAATACCTGGGCCGACAAGGCCGCCTACGACGAGGCGGCGCATGCCCTGGCCCGGCAGTTCATCGACAACTTCAAGAAGTTCGATGTCTCTGACGCCATCCGCAACGCCGGTCCGCTGCTGTAAGCCGCTGCGCCTCATGAAAAAGCCGCCTTCGGGCGGCTTTTTCATGGCCGCCTCGACCATTGCTGCCTGTTATGCTCAGGAGCGGCATCTCGAAGGAGTGAGGCATGGAACAGGGCGGTTTGCAGCTCTTGGGCTATCTGCTGGCGCTGATCCAGGCGCTGGGGGTGGCTGCGGCCATCCATGCGGTGTTCACCGTGCGCACCGCTCAGGGTGCCATCGCCTGGGCCATCTCCTTGCTGTTCATGCCCTATCTCACCCTGCTGCCCTACCTGGTGTTCGGCCGCAGCCGCTTCGATGCCTATATTCAGGCGCGGCGCCAGGCCGACCTGCAGATGCACCAGGCGCTGGCCGAGCTGGACTGGCGCCCTTGGGTCGAGGAGGCCCAGGCGGCCCACGGCAGCGAGGCCTCGCAGAACCTCCAGGTGCTGGCGCGCCTCGGTCGCCAGCCGCCCCCTCTGGGAAACAACCGGGTGCGGCTGCTGATCGACGGCCAGGCCGCCTTCGCGGCGATCTTCGAGGCCATCGCCCAGGCGCGCAAGGTGATACTGGTGCAGTTCTTCATCGTCCGCGACGACCGCCTCGGCCGGCGCCTGCAGAGCCTGCTGCTGGAGCGGGCGGCCAACGGCGTGCAAGTGTTCTTCCTCTACGACCGTATCGGCTGCCACGCCCTGCCGCGCCACTATGTGCAGCGCCTGCGCGAGGGCGGGGTGGCGATGCATGCCTTCTCGGTCTCCGCGCACAGCGGCCTGCTCAACCGCTTCCAGCTGAATTTCCGCAATCACCGCAAGCTGGTGGTGGTCGACGGCCTGCACGGCTTTCTCGGCGGGCTGAATGTCGGCGATGAGTACCTCGGGCGCAATCCGCACCTCTCGCCCTGGCGCGATACCCATGTGGAGCTGAGCGGTCCCGTGCTGGCCTGCCTGCAGGAGTCCTTCGCCGAGGACTGGTTCTGGGTCACCCGGCAGCTGCCGCCGCTGCTGCTGCCAGAGCGCTACCCCGCCGGCGAGGTGCTCTGCCAACTGGTCAGCAGCGGCCCGGCCGATTCCCAGGAAACCGGCTCGCTGCAATTTGTCGTGGCGATCAATGCGGCACGTCGGCGGATCTGGCTGGCCAGTCCCTATTTCGTTCCCGACGAGTCGGTATTCGCCGCCCTGCGCCTGGCGGTGCTGCGCGGGCTCGAGGTGCGCCTGCTGCTGCCGGCGCGGGCCGATCACCGGGTGGTCTATGCCGCCTCCAGCCTGTATGCCTTCGAGGCGCTCGAGGTGGGCATCCGGGTGTTCCGCTACCAGCCGGGCTTCATGCACCAGAAGGTGCTGCTGATCGACGCCGATACCGCGGCGGTGGGCAGCGCCAACCTGGACAACCGTTCATTCCGACTGAATTTCGAGCTGACCCTGTTCACCGTCGATCCCGCTTTCGCCGGGGAGGTGGAGCGTATGCTGCGAGAGGATTTCAGCCACTCCCGCGAGCTGGACCAGGAGGAGAGTCGCCGGACGCACCGCCTGAAGCGCCTGGGCATGCGTGTGGCGCGGCTGATTTCGCCGATACTCTGAGCACGAAAAAGCCCACCATGGGGCGGGCTTTTTCTGGGTCGAGGTCAGCGCTGGTTCAGTCGTCGTGACGATGGCGCTTGTAGTGCTTGTGCTTGTGCTTGTGGTGGCCGCGGTGCTTGCCGTTGTCGTGGTAGTGGTGGTGGTGCTCGACATAACGGCGGTTGCCGCTGCTGCTGCGGCGGCCGCGGTCGTCGTCATCGTCTCCGTAGGCATTGCCCAGGGCGCCGCCGCCGGCACCGCCGAGTGCGGCACCGATCATGCCACCGGTACGACCGCCAACCTGATTGCCGATGGCGTTGCCGCCGGCCGCACCGAGCCCGCCGCCGATGGCCGCTTCGGTCCGGCTGCGGCGGTCGGCGCCGATCCCGGCGCCGGCTGCACCGCCGATCCCCGAGCCGATCACCGCACCGGTGGAGCCGCCCAAGGCGCCACCGACTGCTGAACCCAGTGTGCCGCCCAGTGCGCCGCCGACAGCTGCCTCGGTGTTGCCGCCAGCGAATGCCGAGCCGCTGGCCAAGCCGAAGGAGAGCAGGAGTATGGATGCGTACTTCATGACGAGGGTACCTCAGTGGAGATGACGAGGCGATCCTCGCCGCCATGAGGGCTTCTTGCAAGCATTTTTTACTGGCCTGCAGATCTTTTTATTGCTTTGTAACTCATTGTTTGTTAAGGGGAACTTTGCTGAAGCGAAACGGTCGACCTAGTTCTGAGCATTGCCTTTGCGGTCCCTTCTGCTAGCCCCTGATCGCTGTGCCCCTCATGCTGGCTCGGTACTTTCCTGGGCGCTCAGCAAAGCCCCTCGCACAATGCCGGATAATTCTCCACGGCGCTGAATTCCTCGGTGTCTTTCGGTCCCTGTCGGCTGTCTGGCTGGCGCACTGCCAGCAGGTGGGAGATGCCGTAGCGCCGGGCGCTGCGCAGGACCGGCAGGCTGTCGTCGATGAACAGGCTGCGCGCCGGCGCGAAGCCGAAGTCCCGCTGCAGGGCGAACCAGAACTGCTGGTCCTCCTTGGGAAAGCCGTAGTCGTGGGAGCTGATCAGGCGGTCGAAGTACGCCGTCAGCTCGACCCGCTCCAGCTTCAGCGACAGCGAATCGCGGTGTGCGTTGGTGATCAGCGCGACGCGCTTGCCGGCTGCACGCAGGGACGCGAGGAAGCGGTCGGCGTCCGGACGCAGGGCAATCAGGTGGGCGACCTCGCGCTTGAGCTCGACAATCGACAGCTTCAGCTCGGCGCTCCAGAAGTCCAGACAGTACCAGGTCAGCCGGCCGGCATGTTCGCGGAACAGTGGCAGCAGTTCCTGCTCGGCCATGGCGCGGCTGATGCCGTGGTGTTCGGCATAGCGCCGTGGCAGGTGCTCCAGCCAGAAATGATTGTCGAAGTGCAGATCTAGCAGGGTACCATCCATGTCGAGCAGGACGGTATCGATTTCGCTCCAGGGTAGCGGGGGCATGGCGGCTCTTGTCGGGTGGAGGCTTCGGGAAGCGTTGCATGCGGAGGGCCTGCGCGCCATCGGCCAAGGGCGAGCCGTGCCGCAAGCCGGAGTATGATAACCAGCGACAGGGCTCCAGAAGAACGTCAATCGAGCCACCCATCCAGTCGAGGAATGACTATGCGCCAGAAACCCACCGTACTCGCTCGAGCGATCGTCGCCACCAGCCGCCTGTTTCGCGTCGAGGAATTGCAGCTGCGCTTCACCAATGGTGTCGAGCGCACGTACGAGCGTCTGGTGGGTACCGGCAGCGGCTACGGCGCGGTGATGATCGTCGCGCTGATCGACGAGCAGCACGCCCTGCTGGTGGAGGAGTACTGCGCCGGCACCGACGATTATCAGCTGTCCCTGCCCAAGGGGCTGATCGAGCCGGGCGAGGACGTGCTGGTGGCAGCCAACCGCGAGCTGAAGGAGGAGGCTGGCTACGGCGCCCACCACCTGGAGTACCTCACCGAGCTGTCCCTGTCGCCTGGCTACATGACCCAGAGGATCCAGGTGGTGCTGGCCCGTGATCTCTATCCGAAGCGTCTGCCGGGCGACGAGCCGGAGCCGATGCGGGTCGAGCGGGTCAACCTGCGCGAGCTGTCCGGCCTGGTCCGGCACGAGCAATTCAGCGAGGGACGGGCCCTGGCCGCGCTCTATCTGGCACGCGATCTGCTGATCCAGCGGGGAGTCCTGGACCTGTGAGCCCTGTCCCGTTCGCCCCGCTGATCGATCTGGTGCGTCAAGCCGGCGCCGCCATCTTGCCGTACTGGCATATGGATATCGAGGTGCGCGAGAAGGACGACGCCTCGCCGGTGACCGCCGCCGACCTGGCCGCACATCGCGTCCTCAGCGCCGGATTGCAGGCGCTCGAGCCGGCGATTCCGGTGCTTTCCGAAGAAGACTGCGCGATACCCGTTGCCGAGCGTGCCGGCTGGCGCCGCTGGTGGCTGGTCGACCCGCTGGACGGCACCAAGGAGTTCATCGCTGGAAGCCCGGAGTTCACCGTTAACGTGGCGCTGATCGAGGAGGGTCGGGTGCTGTTGGGGGTGGTCGGGGTGCCGGCGACCGGCTGCTGCTATTTCGGCGGTGCCGGACTCGGTGCCTGGCGCAGCGAGGGGCCGGGCTTGCAGCAGCCGATCGGCGTGCGCTGCGCGCCGGGCGAGGCCTTCACCGTGGTCGCCAGCCGGCGGCACAGCAGCCCGGCCCAAGAGCGCCTGCTGCAGGGCCTCGGCGCACGCTTCGGCAACCTGCAGCTGGCCAGTGTCGGCAGTTCGCTGAAGTTCTGCCTGCTCGCCGAAGGCCGGGCCGACTGCTATCCGCGCCTGGCGCCCACCTCGCAGTGGGACACCGCCGCCGCCCAGGGCGTGCTCGAAGGCGCTGGCGGCGAGGTGCTGGATCTGCAGGGGCGGGCGCTGAGCTACGCGGCGCGGGCCGACTACCTCAACCCATCGTTCCTGGCCCTGCCGCTGGCGGCCGGCTGGCGCGACGGGCTGCTCGCTCTGGCGCGGACGCTGGAGTGAGCGGAGCCACCGGTGGGGGACGGGGCGGTCGCCCTCGCCGGCGTGGAGCTTTCTCTCAGTCGAGCATGTCGCTGAAGCGCTCGTCCTTCGGGTAGACGATCGGCTGCTCGAAGCCCGGTACGCGAATCTGCTTGTCGTCGATCTGCAGGTCATGCTCGTCGATCATGTCCATGCCGAAGTGGTAGATGATGTCGAACTGGCCCTTGAGCGCCTGGCGCTCGTAGGCCTGGGCGGCCTCGCGGGTGGCCTGGCGACGGCTGAGGTAGTCGGCGAAGGCGGCCTCGCCGTGGCGCTTGCACAGCATCCGTTCGACGACATGGGGCGCGAGCACGTAGCCGGTGGCGTTGTTGCCGCCGAAGCCCTTGGAGTTGATGAAGCAGACATCCAGGGCCTGTGCGCCGACGGCCAGATCCTGGGTGAAGATGCGCAGATTATTGCAGTGCACGTCATCGGCGACCGCATCGATGGTCTTGATGCCGGGGATCATCCCGTAATGGAAGGAGCCGAGGGCGGAGATCAACTGGTCACCGCTGGCCGGACCGAGGGAGTGGCCGACGAAGGCCTTCACCGCCGCGATCGGCCAGGATTCGATGCCGAAGGTGGCGGCGACGCGGTCGAGCAGTTCGGATTCGGTGACCCGGTTGGCCGGGGTGCTGGAGCCGTGGGCATGGACGAAGCTGCGCTGGCGCACGCCGTCCAGGCCGACCAGCTGGGCGGCGCTGGCCACCGCCCTGGCCAGGGTCAGGTAGTTGCCGGGACCCGGGGCGGAAATCGAGCGCTTGAAGCCGTCGGCGTTGACAAACACGTCGGGTACCGCGCCGTGGATGTCGGCACCCAGTTCGAGAGCCAGTTCGTCGTCCATCAGCACGATGAACTGGCCGGATTCGGCGAGGGTGAACCCGCAGTTGGTGCCGAACGGGCGGCTGGCACGGCGGAAGTCGACCTCGTCGCGGCCCTCGATGTGACGCAAGCCCTCCTCGGTGGCCAGCGCGCCCATGGCGTTGTAGCCGTCGATGCATTCGAGAGTCAGCGGCGCCTCGCTGCTGCCGACGATGACCACCCGCGAGCGCCCGCTGGCGATGCAGTCGATGCCCTTCTGCAAGTTGTAGAGGAAGGTGGCGCAGGCGCCGGTGACGCTGCCGGTGGTGCCGACGCTGCCCAGCACGTAGGCGTTGATGAAGTCGGCGGGCATGCTGTTGAGGCCCAGCGGCAGCTGCTTGGCGCTGGCCCGTCCGCCCTTCAGGCGGGCCTGCATGAAGCCGGCATAACCGTTCTCGTCGATCTGGCTCATGATGCAGCCGGCGAACACCGCGATCTGGTCGGGGGCGACGTGCCTGAGGATGGTCTGCCAGTCGATGCCGAGGGAGCGCAGGGCATCGGTGACGCCGACCACGGTCAGCTGCAGGCCGCGGGGGTGGAAGCGCGACTGGTAGAGCTCGGCCGGGTCGAAGCCGGTCGGTAGCTGGCCGGCCGACTTGACCGCCAGTTCCCGGAAGCTGTCGACCTTGATCTCGCAGCTGCCCTGGATGGTCACCTGCACCTGGTTGCTTCCCAGCAGCTCGACGCTCCAGCTGGCCGGCAGCGGTTCGGGCAGCTGCTTGTGGCTAGTGGTGAAGCGGATCGGCTGGTCGCTGGCGTCCAGCGTCAAGCTCTTGTGGCAGTGGGTGGCGTCCACGTCCAGGTATTGCTTCTCGATGCGCCGGATCAGGGTGGCGGCGAGAATCTGCTCGCCGTGGCGGCGCTCGATCTCGGCCGGGGTAAGGGGGGTGCCATCGCTGCCGCGGTACTCGCCGTCGACCACGCTCACCAGCTTCATCATCACGGCCAATCCGGCGAGGGTTTCCTGGCGGGTCTGGGGGTCAAGGGACTCGATGACGGTGCGGCGGAAACCGTGGTGGAAGGAGCTGCGCCCGGCTGAGTTGTAACCACCAAAACCAACGATGACAGGTAAGCGAGACATAGCTCGGAAAACTCCTCACGCAAGAGAACTGCAGGGGCCGGGGGTTGGGGCCGGTCACTGCCAGATTGCCGATTCGCTGCGCGGTCCGAGGCCCGGCCCTGGCGGATCGGTCACGCTGAAGCGGAATTTGGGATGTCCATGTTGACGTGATCGCCAATGGTCGAGTCACGATTACCTCAGGTCGCTCGTCGCTCGGCTTTCGCGGCGGCCAGGGGCGGGGGCATCGATGGGGTCGATCTTAGCCGATTGTGGCCTTGACTGCAGAGGGGGAAGGCGACGACCGCCAGTCGGCTGGACGGCGGTCGTCGGGACGTCACAGGCCGGCGGCGGCGCGCAGGGCATCGGCCTTGTCGGTGCGCTCCCAGGTAAAGGTGGTGAAGGTGTCGTCGCCGACGGTCATCTCGAACGGCGTGCGGCCGAAGTGGCCGTAGGCGGCGGTCGGCCGGTACATCGGGTGCAGCAGATCGAGCATCTTGGTGATCGCATACGGACGCAGGTCGAAGTGCTCGCGGACCAACTGGATGATCTTGCTGTCGGCGATCCTGCCGGTGCCGAAGGTGTTCAGCGAGATGGAGGTCGGCTGGGCCACGCCGATGGCATAGGACACCTGGATCTCGCAGCGCTCGGCGAGGCCGGCGGCGACGATGTTCTTGGCCACGTAGCGGCCGGCGTAGGCGGCCGAGCGGTCGACCTTGGACGGGTCCTTGCCGGAGAAGGCGCCGCCGCCGTGGCGGGCCATGCCGCCATAGGAGTCGACGATGATCTTGCGCCCGGTCAGGCCGCAGTCGCCCACCGGGCCGCCGATGACGAACTTGCCGGTCGGGTTGATGTGGAACTGGGTGTCCTTGTGCAGCAGCTCGGCCGGCAGGGTGTGCTTGATGATCAACTCCATCACCGCTTCCTGCAGGTCGGCCTGGCTGATCTCCGGATTGTGCTGGGTGGACAGCACCACGGCGTCGATGCCGGCCACCTTGCCGTTCTCGTAGCGGCAGGTGACCTGACTCTTTGCGTCCGGACGCAGCCAGGGCAAGAGGCCAGACTTGCGTGCCTCGGCCTGGCGCTCGACCAGGCGGTGGGAGAAGCAGATCGGCGCCGGCATCAGCACGTCGGTCTCGTTGCTGGCGTAGCCGAACATCAGGCCCTGGTCGCCGGCACCCTGGTCTTCCGGCTTGGCGCGGTCGACGCCCTGGTTGATGTCCACCGACTGCTTGCCGATGATGTTGACGATGCCGCAGGTGCCGCCGTCGAAGCCAACGTCGGAGCTGTCGTAGCCGATGTCGACGATCACGTCGCGCACCAGCTGCTCGAGGTCGACCCAGGCGGAGGTGGTGATTTCGCCGGCGACGATGGCCACGCCGGTCTTCACCAGGGTCTCGCAGGCCACGCGGGCATGCTTGTCCTCGGCGATGATGGCATCGAGCACGGCATCGGAGATCTGGTCGGCGATCTTGTCCGGATGGCCTTCGGACACGGACTCGGAGGTGAAAAGGGAATATTCGCTCATCTATCGGTTCCTGTTGTTTACCGGTGGCTGAGTTGGCCTCGCGGCCGTGTCATGCAGGGTTCAAGGGGTTCAATGTCGGTCGCCCACGCCTGTCGGCGCCTTGGCGAAGTGCCGCACCTGGATCTGGAATCCATTGCGCAGGCCGATGTACAGGCTTTCGCCGGGTTCCAGGCCGGCCTCCGCGGCCCAGCGCGCCAGCTCGTCCTGGTCGAAGCCGAGCCAGAGGTCGCCGCAGGCTTCGCGGGCCCAGGCCTGGTCGTGGCGGCACAGTTCGGTCAGCAGCAGGCTGCCGCCCGCCCTGACCAGCCCGGCCAGCCGCTTCAGTGCCTCGGCCGGCGCGGCGAAGTGGTGCAGCACCATGTTCAGCACCACGCAGTCGGCGCGCTCCTGGGCGTCCTGCAGCGCATCGGCGAGTTTCAGCTCGACGTTCTCCAGGCGTTCCCGGGCGCAGCGCTGGCGAGCCAGCTCGAGCATCGCCGGACTATTGTCCATGGCCGTCACCCTGGCGAAGCGCCGAGCCAGCTCCGGTAGCAAGGCGCCGTCGCCGGGGCCGACCTCCAGCGCGCTGGCGGTGTCGGCGAAGCCCAGGGCGTCGAGCAGGGCCAGCAGGCTGTCGCGGTACTGCGGCAGGCCGGCGATCAGGTCCTGCTGGGCCTGGAACTTGTCCGCCATGCGGCTGAAGAAGTCGCGGCTGACCGCGGCGCGCTGGGCATGCACCTCGGCGATGCGCGCCCCGATGGCGGCCTCCAGCTCCAGCGCGTCGACCTCCGCCAGCAGCGCCGCACGCAGCACGCAGCCGAAGCCGGCGGCGGCCGGCAGGGCGCGGCGGTAGAAGATCGCGTTGCCCTCGCGGCGCGTCGCCACCAGCCCGGCCTGGGCCAGCACCTTGAGGTGGTGACTGATGCCTGACTGGCCGATAGCGAAGATCTGCGCCAGCTCCAGCACACCGAAGGAGTCGCTGGCCAACACGCGCAGCACCTTGAGGCGCAGCGCATCGCCGCCGGCCTTGCAGAGGGCAGCCAACTCGTCGCAGTCGTCGTCGCGGCGGAGGGTAGGGACGCGCAGGTTCATGGGGCGGGCAGTCTAGTCGGTCGATTTTCGCTCAGCAAGGCTGTATCAAAAAGTTTTGATATTGGCTCCGCCATGGATTGTCCGCGGTGGGGCGGGAATGTCCGC
Organism: Azotobacter armeniacus; assembly: GCF_054779355.1. NCBI lineage: Bacteria > Pseudomonadati > Pseudomonadota > Gammaproteobacteria > Pseudomonadales > Pseudomonadaceae > Azotobacter > Azotobacter armeniacus. The sequence continues at coordinate 7,200 of NZ_BAAGYK010000040.1, read as the reverse complement.
TGCGCTTCGTCAGGAACACTGGCAGGCGAGGGTGCAGGTTCGCCGCACGCTGCTAATCTGCCGGGTTGCAGTCAGTTCGACCATCCGCGATTGCCGCTGCCCATGCGGCTGGGCGAAAATGGCCGACTTTTTCGATTCAGTACTCCCAGGAGATTCAGCGATGCCCAGCCGTCGTGAGCGAGCCAATGCCATTCGTGCCCTCAGCATGGATGCCGTGCAGAAAGCCAACAGCGGCCACCCCGGCGCCCCGATGGGCATGGCGGATATCGCCGAAGTGCTGTGGCGCGACTATCTCAGCCATAACCCGGGCAATCCGCAGTGGGCCGATCGCGACCGCTTCGTGCTGTCCAACGGCCACGGCTCGATGCTGATCTATTCGCTGCTGCACCTGACCGGCTACGACCTGAGCATCGACGACCTGATGGGCTTTCGTCAGCTCGGCAGCCGCACCCCGGGCCACCCGGAATACGGCTACACCGCTGGTGTCGAGACCACCACCGGCCCGCTCGGCCAGGGCCTCGCCAACGCCGTCGGCATGGCCGTGGCGGAGAAGGTGCTGGCCGCGCAGTTCAATCGTCCCGGGCACCGCATCGTCGACCACCACACCTACGTGTTCCTCGGCGATGGCTGCCTCATGGAAGGCATCTCCCACGAGGTCTGCTCGCTGGCCGGCACCCTGGGGCTGAACAAGCTGATCGCCTTCTACGACGACAACGGCATCTCCATCGATGGCGAGGTGGACGGCTGGTTCACCGACGACACCCCGGCGCGCTTCGAGGCCTACGGCTGGCTGGTGATCCGCAACGTCGACGGCCATGATGCCGACGAGATCAAGACCGCCATCGAGACTGCGCGCAAGAGCGAGCGGCCGACCCTGATCTGCTGCAAGACCGTGATCGGCTTCGGCTCGCCGAACAAGCAGGGCAAGGAAGAGTGCCACGGCGCCGCGCTTGGCGTCGAGGAAGTCGCCCTGACCCGTGCCACACTGGGCTGGAAGTACGCCCCGTTCGAGATTCCCGCCGAGCTCTACGCCCAGTGGGATGCCAGGGTCGCCGGCGCCGCCCGCGAGGCCGAGTGGAACCGCCGCTTCGCTGCTTACCAGGCCGAGTTTCCGCAGCTGGCCGCGGAGTTCCAGCGGCGGATCCGCGGCGAGCTGCCAGAAGACTTCGCCGCGAAGGCGGCCGAGCACATCGCCGAGGTCGCCGCCAAGGGCGAAACCGTCGCCAGCCGCAAGGCCAGCCAGAACGCGCTGAACGCCTTCGGGCCCTTGCTGCCGGAACTCCTCGGCGGCTCGGCGGACCTCACCGGCTCCAACCTGACCCTGTGGAAGGGCTGCAAGGCCCTGAAAGCGGACGACACTTCCGGCAACTACCTGTACTACGGCGTGCGCGAGTTCGGCATGAGCGCGATCATGAACGGCATCGCCCTGCACGGCGGCTTCATTCCCTACGGCGCCACCTTCCTGGTGTTCATGGAATACGCCTGCAACGCCGTGCGCATGGCCGCGCTGATGAAGCAGCGCGTGCTGTTCGTCTACACCCACGACTCCATCGGCCTCGGCGAGGACGGCCCGACCCACCAGCCGATCGAGCAGTTGGCCAGCCTGCGTAGCACGCCGAACCTCGACGCCTGGCGTCCGTGCGACGCGGTGGAGTCCGCGGTGGCCTGGAAATGCGCCGTCGAGCGCCAGGATGGCCCGAGCGCCCTGGTGTTCAGCCGCCAGAGCCTGCCGCACCTGGCGCGCGATGCCTGGCAAGTGGCCGATATCGCCCGCGGCGGCTACGTGCTCAGGGACTGCGCCGGCGAGCCGGAGCTGATCCTCATCGCCACCGGCTCGGAAGTCATCCTGGCCGTGCAGGCCTTCGACAGGCTGACCGAGCAGGGCCGCCGCGTGCGCGTCGTCTCCATGCCCTCGACCAGCGTGTTCGACCGCCAGGACGCCGTCTGGAAGCAGGCCGTGCTGCCGCTTGAGGTTGGCGCGCGGATCGCCATCGAGGCCGCCCACACCGATTTCTGGTACAAGTACGTGGGCCTGGAAGGACGCATCATCGGCATGACCACCTTTGGTGAATCCGCCCCGGCCGGCGTGCTCTTCGAGCACTTCGGCTTCACCCTCGACAACGTGCTGGCCATCGCCGAGGAACTGCTCGAAGATTGATGCCGACGAACGGTGGATGACCGCGGTCATCCACCTTATGCAGCCCGATCTTCCGTAGGGAGAAAAATCCGCGCAGCGGTTTTTCACCTGCTCATCCCGGCAAAGAGCGCTCATGTCCATCCGTCCCTACAAAATCGCCCTCAACGGCTACGGCCGCATCGGCCGCTGCGTTCTGCGTGCCCACTATGAGCGGGGTGCGGCGGCGGAGTTCCGCATTGTCGCCCTCAACGACCTGGCCGACCAGGCGAGCATCGAATACCTGACCCGCTTCGATTCCACCCACGGCCGCTTCCCCGGCGAGGTGCGGGTGGAGGGCGACCGGCTGTGCCTGAATGGCGATGCGCTGCAGGTGCTGCGCGCTTCGACTCCCGAAGCCGTCGACTGGCGCGCCCTCGGCATCGACCTGGTGCTGGAGTGCTCCGGCGTCTATCACAGCCGCGCCGACGGCGAGCGCTTCCTGCGCGCCGGCGCGCCGCGGGTGCTGTTCTCTCAGCCGATGGCCAGCGAGCGCGACGTCGACGCCACCATCGTCTACGGGGTCAACCAGCAGCGCCTGCAGGGCGGCGAGAAACTGGTCTCCAATGCCTCTTGCACCACCAACTGCAGCGTGCCGCTGCTAAAGCTGCTGAACGAGGCGGTGGGGCTGGAGTACATCTCCATTACCACCATTCATTCGGCGATGAATGACCAGCCGGTCATCGATGCCTATCATCACGAGGATCTGCGCCGCACGCGCTCGGCCTTCCAGTCGGTGATCCCGGTGTCGACTGGCCTGGCCCGCGGCATCGAGCGCCTGCTTCCGGAACTTTCCGGGCGCATTCAGGCCAAAGCCGTGCGCGTGCCGACGCTCAACGTCTCCTGTCTCGACATCACCTTGCAGACCGCCCGCGACACCTCGGCTGAGGAGGTCAACCGCGTGCTGCGCCAGGCTGCCGAGCAGGGCCCGCTCAAGGGCCTGCTGGACTACACCGAGCTGCCCCACGCCAGTTGCGATTTCAACCATGATCCCCATTCGGCCATCGTCGATGGTAGCCAGACCCGTGTTTCCGGCCCCCGGCTGGTCAACCTGCTGGCCTGGTTCGACAACGAGTGGGGTTTCGCCAACCGCATGCTCGACGTCGCCGGTCACTGGCTGAGCGTCGCCGCAGCAAGACAATAAAATTCTCTGCTCCCTGTGGAAGGACCGACCGCATGACCGTGTTGAAGATGACCGACCTCGACCTCAAGGGTAAGCGCGTACTCATCCGCGAAGACCTCAACGTGCCGGTGAAGGACGGTGTGGTGAAGAGCGATGCCCGTATCCTCGCTTCGCTGCCGACCATCAAGCTGGCGCTGGAAAAGGGCGCGGCGGTAATGCTCTGCTCGCACCTGGGTCGTCCGACCGAAGGCGAATACTCCGAGGAGAACAGCCTCAAGCCGGTTGCCGACTACCTCGCCAAGGCCCTCGGCCGCGAGGTGCCGCTGCTCAAGGACTACCTGGACGGCGTGAGCGTGCAGCCGGGCGAGCTGGTGCTGTTCGAGAACGTGCGCTTCAACAAGGGCGAGAAGAAGAACAGCGATGAGCTGGCGCAGAAGTATGCCGCCCTCTGCGACGTGTTCGTCATGGATGCCTTCGGCACCGCCCACCGCGCCGAAGGTTCGACCCACGGCGTCGCCAAGTTCGCCAAGGTCGCCTGCGCCGGTCCCCTGCTGGCTACCGAACTGGAGGCGCTGGGCAAGGCGCTGGACAACCCGCAGCGTCCGATGGCCGCCATCGTCGCCGGCTCCAAGGTGTCCACCAAGCTCGACGTGCTCAACTCCCTGAGCCAGCTCTGCGACCAGCTGATCGTCGGCGGCGGCATCGCCAATACCTTCCTCGCCGCGGCCGGCCACAAGGTCGGCAAGTCGCTCTATGAGGCCGATCTGGTTGACACCGCCAAGGCCATCGCCGCCAAGGTCAGCGTGCCGTTGCCGGTGGACGTGGTGGTCGCCAAGGCCTTTGCCGAAGACGCCGCCGCCACCGTCAAGGCGATTGGTGAGGTGGCCGACGACGACATGATCCTCGACATCGGCCCGCAGACCGCCGCGCAGTTCGCCGAGCTGCTCAAGTCCTGCAAGACCATTCTGTGGAACGGCCCGGTCGGGGTATTCGAATTCGACCAGTTCGGCAACGGCACCCGGGTCCTGGCCCAGGCCATCGCCGACGGCGATGCCTTTTCCATCGCCGGCGGTGGCGACACCCTGGCGGCCATCGACAAGTACGGCGTGGCCGAGAAAATCTCCTACATTTCCACCGGGGGCGGTGCTTTCCTCGAGTTCGTCGAGGGCAAGGTGCTGCCGGCCGTGGCGGTGCTGGAAGAACGCGCGAAGTGACGTTCACCCCTCTCCCGCTGGTGGGAGAGGGGGCGGGGGGAGAGGGCTGTCCGCGGCCCCCCCCTCCCTGGCCTCTCCCCGTGGGGGAGAGGGAAGACAACTTGAACCCGGCCCGCCCCTGCGTCAGGCTGGGTACCGATCGAACGACCCTGACTGGGAGTACACAAGATGGCACTTATCAGCATGCGTCAGCTGCTGGACCACGCCGCCGAATTCGGCTATGGCGTGCCGGCCTTCAACGTCAACAACCTCGAGCAGATGCGCGCCATCATGGAAGCGGCCGACAAGACCGACTCGCCGGTGATAGTCCAGGCTTCCGCCGGCGCGCGCAAATACGCCGGTGCACCCTTCCTGCGCCACCTGATCCTCGCCGCCATCGAGGAATTCCCGCACATCCCGGTGTGCATGCATCAGGACCACGGCACCAGTCCGGACGTCTGCCAGCGCTCGATCCAGCTGGGCTTCAGCTCGGTGATGATGGACGGCTCGCTGAAGGAAGACGGCAAGACCCCGGCTGACTATGACTACAACGTGCGCGTGACCAGGCAGACCGTGGCTTTTGCCCATGCCTGCGGCGTGTCGGTGGAGGGCGAGCTGGGTTGCCTGGGCAGCCTGGAAACCGGCCAGGCCGGCGAGGAGGATGGCGTCGGCGCCGAGGGCACCCTCGATCACAGCCAGATGCTCACCGATCCGGAGGAGGCCGCGCGCTTCGTCCAGGAGACCCAGGTCGATGCCTTGGCCATCGCCATCGGCACCAGCCACGGCGCCTACAAGTTCACCAAGCCACCGACTGGCGACATCCTCGCCATCGAGCGCATCAAGGAAATCCACAAGCGCATCCCCGACACCCACCTGGTGATGCACGGCTCGAGCTCGGTGCCGCAGGACTGGCTGAAGGTGATCAACGAATACGGCGGCGACATCAAGGAAACCTACGGCGTGCCGGTCGAGGAAATCGTCGAGGGCATCAAGTACGGCGTGCGCAAGGTCAACATCGACACTGACCTGCGCCTGGCCTCCACCGGCGCGATCCGCCGCTTCATGGGCCAGAACCCCAGCGAGTTCGACCCACGCAAGTACCTGGCCAAGACCGTCGAGGCCATGCGCGACATCTGCATCGCCCGCTACGAAGCCTTTGGCACCGCCGGCCACGCCTCGAAGATCAAGCCGATTTCCCTGGAAGGCATGTACCAGCGCTACGCCAAGGGCGAGCTGGCCGCCAAGGTCAACTAAGCGCCGGGACACGATCTGCTGCGTGTCGGCCATGGCCTTCCCGGCTCCGGCACGCAGGATCGTGAGCCGTCTCCGGGATGTTCTGCCTCCTGTCAACAGGCCTGCTTCGCCCAGCGTGAAGCGGGCCTGTTGCGTTCTGCTCCCCACCTGGATTGCCGATGCAGCACGCCATGCGGGCCGCAGCCTTCCAACCGGCAGGCCCGTTTCTTTATTTTTCCGAAGGGCTCGGCTAGCGTTAACAGAGCCTGCCATGCGGGTGTTGGGGGCAGGCCAAAGAGCGGCTCATGCAGGACAGGCTGACGAAGTTCGCAATCTTCTCGGCCCTTGGAGCTGCGCCTTCTTCATTTCGAAGCACCGGCGAGGCCACCATGGGAAACCTGCAACAGCATGACCATATCGCTCGATTGCGACGCAAACTGCAGCAAACGAGCGTCGCCCAAACCCTTCACCTGCTGCTGGTGAGAGCCCTCAACCAACTGATCCTGTTCAAGATCCTGCGCGGCGTCCGGCTGCTCAAGGTCGATCCGGCGTTTCTCGTCTGCCCGGCCAGCTACACGCCGGGCTTTCTTGATGAGCAGCAGCTGCGCCACTTCGCCCGCGACCCAGAGAATGCGCTCGACGACAGTTTTCTCAACGAAGCCATGGTCAAGGGCGATCGCTGCTACGCGATTCTCGATGGCGACAATCTGGCTGCCTACGGCTGGTACTCGCGCCTGCCGACCCGTATCGACCCACCGGACATGCTGCTCGATTTCGATCCGGCTTATGTCTACATGTACAAGGGCCTGACCAAGCCCGGCTATCGCGGCCAGCGGCTGCATGCCATCGGCATGAACCGGGCTTTGCAGTGCTATCTGGAGGAGGGCGCGCGCGGGATCGTTTCCTATGTCGAGTCGACCAACTTCGACTCGCTCAAATCCTGCTTTCGCCTCGGCTACCAGGCATTCGGCTCGATCTGCCTGCTGCGCCTCTTCGGCCACAACCTGCCTCTGTGCAGCCCGGGCTGCCGTCGCTACCGATTCGCCCTGCGCGAGGCAGCGGTGAGAAGCGATGGTTGGGGTGCACGCAAGGCGTGAGGGCGCCGCCCAGGCCAGTATTGCCTGCAGCGGCTCGTGCCAGCGACAGCGAGTGCCGAGGGGGCGGATTGAGCAAGCGTCAGGCCTGAGCGGAATGCGCCTGAAACCACTACGGGCCGGGTAGAATGGGTCCCCATCCTCCGCCTGCCTGCCGCCCATGCCTCCACGCGAATACCTCACCGCCTATCCCGCGCAGTTGCAGGACCAGGTGCGCCGCCTGATTGCCGACGACCGCCTGGGCGAGTATCCGGAAAAGCGCTATCCGCAGCGCCATGCGGTGCAGAGCGACAAGGCGCTGTATGCCTACACCATGGACCTCAAGCAGCAGTACCTGCGCAACGCGCCGGGCATCGACAAGGTGCTCTACGACAGCAAGCTGGA